>CAZSUE010000050.1:9489-14270 GCA_964609045.1 uncultured archaeon
CCCAGGCCTATCTGCCTGGTGCATAAACCACATCTTATGCAACAGCCCGATACCCCCACCGAGGAAATTGCCTGCCGTATCCCCGCCGCATCCCTCTTCCAACCGATAATTTCGGTTCGGGTGTTCGATGCGAGAACCCCGACGGTTCGTCATACTTTCTGGAGGGTTTTCGAGCATGTCTCACTGTTCGCAGAACCGGCCACGTTTCGCGCAGCAGAATGTGGCCGACCCGCAGGGGCCGTTTCTGCTGAATATGATAACGGCCCGATCTGCGCCGCGTCCGTTCACTCCTCACATCGGTACGGCCCGAGCCGCTCGCAAACCATCGTAGTCACAACGGCAACGAGTTCCTTCGGTCCCTCGACGGTGACCGAGACGAAGTTCGCGTGCCCACCGCGCATATCGAGCCGGCTCTCCGCCTCCAGCGTCACATCCTCCGGCAACCCGTAAAAGGTCCATGACCCGCATTCGCCATGCACGCCGATGCCGGACGCGATCGGGTCCGCCGTCAGCTTGAGCCCGTACTCGGTATCCCCATACTGTTCGATCCGTCGCTTTGGGTTGACCCATTCATCGTACTCGATCTCGCTTCTCGGCGGGTCGGTGATCGCCTCGCGATGGGTCGCAGCCGCAAGAGATTCGAGGAGCAGCGTTTCGAAGACCTTCGCCTCGCATATTTCCCGCACGCGCGCGCCCTCGACGGGGATAGATAGGACCGCACGCGCAGCATCGCTTTTTGCCATATCTATCCACCGGCGATCATATAGACGATGCGCACCGAGGCACCAACGGGGACGGTGGTGGAATCGTATTCTGCACGCGGGATCATTCGCCCGTCGAGCTTGACGACATACATGGGAAAATCGGGGTCGAGTTCGTCGAGGAGCTCTTGCACCGTCAACCCCTCGCGCCAGGGGTACGGTCGATCGTCCACGGTGATGGTCGGCGCTGGATCATCGCCCCCGTCGCCCGTTTCCACCCTCTCGCCGCTCTCATCCGTCATCGTCCGCACCGTCCTCCTTTTTGCGATCCTCTCCGTAGCCACCAGTGAGGAGGATCTCCAGCGCCGCGTTCGCCTGGAGATACCCCGCTGCGCCCACCCGTGGAGCGATACAGATATTATCCGCCGCCACTTCGGATCGGCGGTCGCCGACGACGACGAGCCGTCCGATACGCTCGGTTTGCAGCGCGTTGTTCTCACCGAACCCGGCCACGCCCGACCCGATAACGACCCAGAGCTCCGGACGGGTGCTTGCGGCGGTCTCGACGAGCATCCGTTTTGCGGCAGCGTCGTCGAACGCCTCGATGAGGACATCCACAGTGCCGAAGAACTGCGTGAAGTTCGCCGCCGTGACGCGCGTCGCATGTACCGTCACCGCGCATTCTACCGCGGCCGCGTGGATGAGCTCCCGCAAGGCGTCGACCTTCTTCATCCCCACCTGCTCGCGGGTGTACTGCTGCCGCCGGAGGTTGCCGCGCTCGACGCGGTCGAGATCGGCGATATGAAGCCTGCCAACGCCCGCGCGCGCCAGCGCCAGCGCCGCATGCGACCCGAGCCCGCCGACACCGGCGACGCCAACACATGCACGGGCCAGTGCGTTTTCGACCTCCGCTGTCATCGCGAGCTTCACGGACGACCCCCGTCACTCCGAACGCTACTCCGAACGCTTCACCGTTCTCAAATCTTACTGGTTTTGTCCCGCTCCACTCCGCTGCGCCCGATGCACCTCGAGAAGGGTGAAGACCTCGGGATAATCGATTTCCAGCGCCTCGACGGTCTCTTTCGTCGGCACGCCGTCCTCGTCCCAACCGCGCCGCGTATAGACCGCGTCGGTGAGCTTCTCGTACTGCTCCTCGCGGTACTCGCGGAGGATACGGAGCTTTTCCTCGGTGCTCTTGCCCGCGGGGTCGACCTCCAGTCGCTCTTCGAGCTGGCCGTCGTAGCGCTCCACACGCGACTCGTACTCTTCCACGGTCGCCGGCCCCACCGCGCGATACGGCACGGTATCGTGCTCCCGTGTGCCGAAGCCCTGGCGGAGGTTGAAGATGCGCTGGAAATTATAGACACGCTCGCTCATGCGGATCAGATCGTCGGGGTCGACCTCGCGCCCCGTCACCGCCGTAAAATAGTCCGCGTACCACTGCACATGCTTCGTGACCTTCGCCGGCTCTTCCATCTCCTTATTGTCCTCCGGGACGATATCGTTCCAGGGGAGCTTACAGAGCCCGCAGAGCCCGAACCAGGTGCGCCACATCGGGAACCAATGGAGCGCTTCGGCCTTGTCCTCGAAGGTCGGCATGAAACCGTGCACCATATCGAGGAAGATCAACCATGCCTCGTCGTGCTGCGGCCCTTTCAATGTGAGCCCGTAACCGCCCTGCTGCGCCAGCGATTCCTTCGTCATATATTCGGAGAACTCGAGCCCTTTCGACTCCATCCCGATATCGGTCATGATCTGGAGGTCGACGCCGTGGTCCTCCGCAAAGCGTTCTTTCATATACCGTATCCCGCGCCCAACCGTGGTGCCGAACCCGCTCCCGCTGGCCATCTGGTGCAGCAGCGTGAGCGCGGAGCGTTTGTTCCCGAACGACAGGTCCATCCCGGTGATGGTCTCGTCGAGGAGCCCGCGCTCGAAGCACTCCATGACGAACGCGGTGGCGGTGCCCACCGAGATCGTATCCAAACCGTAGACATCGCAGTAATAGTTCATCTCGATGATATGGTCGGGATCGAAGATGCCGCAGTTGCTCCCGCAGCCGGCGATGGTCTCGTACTCCGGCCCGTCCACGAACACGCGCTCACCCTTTTTGGGGCCGGAGACCGGGATGAAATCGCGCACGCCGTGCGCACAGGCCACGGTGCACCCGACCCAGCACCCGTCGAAACCGGGGTCGAACTTCTCGCGATAGACCTCGTGGTTGATATTCGACGCAAGCTCGTGCTCACCGTACTGGTAGTTCTTAGTGGGGAGGAGGTCGTAGTCGTTCATGATCTGGACGATGTGTGTGGTGCCGATGGTCGCCATCTCGTTCTGTTTCTCGTCCAGTTCGCAAATCTCCTTCGAGTGCTTCCTTCCAACTTCCTTCAGCGCGTCGAGGTCGGCGGGGTTATTACTGCGCAGACCGAGGTCGGAGTACTTCACCACCAGCGCCTTGAGGCTCTTGTCCCGGAACACGGTACCGGTCCCGCCGCGACCCGCTTGCTTGACCCGCACCACACCGCGCTTCTGATCGTACCAGGAGAAATTGAGGCACCCGAAATAGGAATGCTCCGCGCCGGGGCCGGCGGATACGACAGAGACCGCGCGTTTCTTTTCCTTCCCGAACCGTTCGGTGAGCGTGGTGGAGAGCTCGTCGGCGAGTTCCGGCAGCGAATCGTCGGCACGTTCGATGCGGATCTCGCCCTCGTCGCCGTCGATGATCACGATCACATCCTCATCCGCCTTGCCCTGGATCTCCAGCGCATCGAACCCAGCGAACTTGAGATAGGGGCCGAAATAACCGCCCACATTCGAATCCATCACCGATCCTGTGAGCGGTGAGATCGTGGTCACGATCGATTTGCCGGAGCCGGGGTAGATCGTCGTGCCGCCCAACGGCCCGGAGGCGATACACAGCTCGTTGGCGGGGTCGTTCCATGCGGTGGGCCCGTCGCTGGGAAGCCCGTTCCACATCAGCCAGAGATCGAACCCACGCCCACCGATGAACTTCTCCTTCATCTCGTCGTTCACCGCTCTCTCCGAAAGAGTGTCCGTATCGAGGTTGACGTATAAGGTCCGACCAGCATACCCGTTCTCAACGGGCTTCATCTCGTAACGGTAGGTTTGGATCGTGCCAGCATCGCTGTCGGTCATGACTATCTCCAAGCGGCACAACGGCCTGCGGGTCTATAGTTTTTACTCAGCCCTCTCGACCTGCATCGATCACTGCGCACCGAGCCAGTACCGCGCCCCACCATGCAGCATCGGCGTCAATATTTAAATAGCGCGAGGGTGCTGAAGAGTGAGAACGCAATGAGTGAACGAACCGACGAAGCGATCCAACTCTCCGTCAAACACAGCGCAGTCCACGGCCGCGGTGTCGCACGCATCCACGAGAAGCATCTCGAGGCGCTCGGTATCGAGAACGGTGACAATATCGTGGTGGGATCGCCCACCAGCGTGGATGACGGACCGATCCTCATCAAGATCTTCGCGGACATGTATATCGGCGAGAACGATATCCGGCTCCGCAAGAGCGACCGGGAACGGCTCGGTGTCAAGAAGAACGATATGGTCGCTCTGCGGCCGTACGAAAAACGGTCGGAAGAGAAGAAAAGGCGCTTTTTTGGCCTTTTTTCGCGCGGATGACATGTATGATCTCCGAGCCGCTCTTGCTCCCGCTCACCGGTCATCCATGAACGCTTACCGCTTATCGTCCATTGTTCACCGTTCACCGTTCATCGTCCGCCGATCATCCCTCGCTCACGCCCACGCCCATGGGATAGGATAGCACCATAACTGCTAACGATTATTGAGGGGCGTTGACGCTACCGAACGACGGTACTACAAAGAATTTTGAGACGGGGCGGCCCTGAACCCTAAAACCACCGATGCTATGCTCACGCGTTAACGCGGTCGCGGCCGAGCACACGCGAAAGTAAACAAAAGACTCCACACAGCCCCAACCCCCAGTGACTTCTTCCCGCATCCCGCACACCGCTAACCGCTCCCCGCACACCGCTAACCGCTCCCCGCACACCGCTAACCGCTCCCCGCACCCCGCTCCCCGCACCCCGCTCC
>CAZSUE010000051.1:0-14200 GCA_964609045.1 uncultured archaeon
GATCTGGTCGGACCGGAAATACCCAAGCTCGATGGCGCTATTGGGACACGCCGCGGCGCAGACACCGCAGCCGTGGCAACTGACCGGGTCGATGGAGGACCATCCCTCCTCGTTGATCACCGGCACATCGAACGGGCAGACACGAAGACATGTGAGACATGCCACGCAGCGCTCTTCATCCACCGTGGCCACCACGGCGCTGACCTCTAAGGTGGATCGCGAGAGGATCGTTGCAGCGCGTGCCGCCGCGCCCTTTGCCTGAGCGATCGATTCCTCGATCAACCGCGGGCTATGCGCAAGACCGCAGAGGAAGAGCCCGTCGGAAGCAAAGTCGAGCGGTCGCAGCTTCATGTGCGCTTCGAGGAAGAACCCGTCGTCGGTGAGCGGTGCCTTCAATACCTGTGAGAGCGCGCCACTGCCGCTCCGTGACCGGATGCCGGTGCTGAGCACGAGATGGTCCACATCGAACGCGAGCGTCTTCTCGAGGAGCGTATCGACCACCGCGATGCGAAGCGCACCGGTCTCCTCATTGGCGACCACCGCGGGCGGGGAGGAGGGGTCGAACTGAACGAAGCGCACACCCAGCTCGCACGCGCGACGATAGAGCCGTTCGTGGAGGGCGTAGGTCCTGACCCCGCGATGGAGTATCAGCACTTCGAGCGCCGGCTCCGTCTCCATCAGCGCGATAGCGTTGATCACTGCCTGGTTGCAACAGACGCGCGAACAGCCGGATCGTGCATTTTGTCCGTCGACCGCCCGCGAGCCAACACACTGGATCATCGCGACGCGTCCCCCTGCTAGCGAGCTGCGCCAGTGCTCCTCATCTTCGAGGCGTGCTTCGAGTTCGAGCTGGGTGAGCACCCGCTCATCGGTACCGTAGCCGTACTCCGTCGGTCGATACTCCTCCGCACCGGTTGCGACGATGACCGATCCCACTTTCAGCTCCCGCAGCGCATCTACCGCATCATCAGTGCTGTTTGCGTCCGACGCCACCGCTCCCTTCGACTGGGTCGCGCGATCCAGTTCGATCATGAACGAGCCGACATGCCCGTCGAGGCGACCGATCTCGGTCTCGAGGAGAACGGTAACCTTCGGATGATGCTCCACTCGATCGCATAGCCGTTGGAGTAGCCGCCGGGGACGGTAGCGTGGTCCATTTTTCGCCGAGCGGGACCGCGCCGCACCCACCGATGTGCCCATAGAGGCGAGGCGCGGGGTGTGCATATGTCTCAAGTTGCCGCCGAGCGTTGCCGTCTTCTCTACGAGGTAGGTATGGAAGCCCTGGTCTGCCAACGAGAGCGCGGCGGTCATCCCGGCGAGTCCGCCGCCGATGACGAGCGCGCGGTCCACCACCGGTACGCTCACGATCTCGATGGGCGAAAGATGGGTCGATCGCGCCGCCGCCATTCGCACCAATGCTCTGGCCTTGGCAGTGGCACGTGCGGGTGCATCACCATGCACCCATGAGCATTGGTCGCGGATATTGGCCATCTCGAAAAGATAGGGGTTCAGTCCCCCCTCGCGGATGGTGCGCTGGAAGAGCGGCGCGTGCGTGCGGTGGGTACAGGAGGCCACGACGACCCGGTTCAGATCGTGCGTTCCGATCATCTCGATGATATGGTCCTGGGTATCGGAAGAGCAGGTATAGAGATTGCGTTCGGCATAGACCACGTTGGGAAGCGACCGCGCATACTCGGTCACCGCGGCGACATCGACCACACCGGCGATGTTCGTTCCGCAATGGCAAACGAAGACACCCACCCGTGGAGGCTCGTCCTCCACTTCGCGCTCGGGCGGGAAGCGCCGCTCGGTCACTTCGCTGTGGCGAACATCGCGAAGGAACGCGCTCGCTTCGGCCGCCGCCGCGGACCCCTGTGCCACCGCGTCGGGGATATCCATGGGCGCGACGCTCAGCCCGCAGGCGAAGACACCCTTGCGTGAAGTGCGAAGCGGCTCGGATATCGAGGTACGGCAGAACCCTTCCGCGGTCCGGTCGATTTCCAGCCGTGCATAGAGCTGCCGCGCGCTCTCGGGCGCCGCCAGCCCGGTACCGAGGACGACGAGCTCATAGCGCTCCTCGACGATCTCGTCGCCGGAAACATAGGTGAGGGCGGGGCTATGCGTCGAACGATCCTCGGCGATCTGGGCGACCTTCGCCTGGATGAACCGGATACCGTACCGATCTCGTGCGCGCCGATAATATTCCTCGCCACCTTTCGATATCGCACGGATATCCAGATAGAAGACGGTCACCTCGGTGGCGGGATGATGCTCTTTTGCGATGATCGCCTGCTTGATCGCAGCGAGACAACAGATCGAGGAGCAATACGCAAGATGGTTCACATCGCGCGAGCCGGCGCACTGGACGAACGCGAGCGTGCGTGGGAAGCGCCCGTCGGAGGGGCGCATGATGACGCTCTCGAACGGGCCCGTGGAACTGAGGATGCGCTCGAACTCCATACTGGAGACGATGTTCGATCCGTGGCGGTAATCGTAGGGTAACCTATCTGGCGGGTAGGGCTCGAACCCGACGGCGATGACGATGGCACCGGCCGCCAATGCATGGTCGATCGGCTGCTGGTCGAAGTCGATGGCGCCCTTCTCGCACCGCTGCTCGCACAGCCCGCAGCCGATACAGTGCTCGCGATCGATCGCGTAGTTCTTGGGTACTGCCTGCGGATAGGGGATATGTGCGGCACGGCGCCAGAGGAGGCCCTCGTTGTATTCGTCGATGCAGTCCACCGGACAATCCATCTCGCAGATCCCACAGCCGTTACATTTCTCCTCGTCGACATAGGTGGGATGCGACCGGAGCGCGACCCGGAAGCTGCCCGGTGCGCCTGTCACCCCGAGCAATTCGCAGTTGCGGAGGATGGAGATGTTCGGATGATCGCCCACATCGATCAGCCGTGGTGAGATGGTACACATGGCGCAGTCGTTGGTGGGGAAGGTCTTGTCGAGCTGTGCCATGGCGCCGCCGATGGCGTAGGTGCGTTCGACGATATAGACCCGGAACCCGCCCTCGGCACAATCGAGCGCGCATTGCATTCCGCTGATCCCGCCGCCGATCACCACGATCGTTCCGCTCTTGGCGCGCGTGGCGTCACCATTCACGGTACCACCGCCCGATAGCGCTGGATACCCTCGTCCTCGTCCGGCTGGGTACATACCGCGCCACGGCGCCGAAGTGCGACGAGGTGCCGAAGGATGATCGATGCGGGGCGCTCGAGGGCCGCGGCGAGGTCGGGTGCGGAACGCGCGCTCTCTTTGGTAGCAGCGAGGATCCGATGCCGGAGGTAGCTCGTTTCGAGCTGTTCTTCGAGGATCTGCCGCCAGTCCGCCTCCATCACCGTTTCGCCATAGACATTCCCCTCGGTGCAAAGAGTGCGTTCGATGCCCATGAGCCAGCGGATGCGAAAATCGCGTACCACCGTGCGAAGGAGCGCACATCGCTGCAGCTCGGTATCGCCCAACGATCCCAATGCGCGAACCGTTTCGACATACTGGCGCACCGCTGTTGCGAACCGTTCTCCCTCTGCAGCGGAGACGAATACGAGCGCAAGCCGTTTGGCGTCGATGCACGCAAGTGAGAGGAGATAGCGACACCATTTGATCTTGATCTCGGTATGGTAGTTCCCACTTTGGTAATGACAGTCGCCGAGGTGGCAGGCGCCGACGAGCACACCGTCCGCGCCCTGGAGCAGCGCCTCGAAGACGAACGCGGGATCGACCCGCCCGGAGCACATGACGCGAACGACCCTGATATTCGGTGGGTACTGGAAGCGTGAAACGCCCGCAAGATCGGCGCCCGCATAGCTGCACCAGTTACAAAGGAACGCCGCGATGCGCGGTTCGTAGGTGCTATCCATCCTCGGCCACCTCCTCGCCGGGGCTCTTTTCGACCTTCGTAACGGTCGGTACGCTGGAAGACGGTGCACCGAGCACATCCAACTGCGCCCGGAGCTGTAGATCGGAAAAGAACGGCGCGTCGATGGCGGTATCCGGGCAAGAGCTCACACAAAGTCCACAGCCCTTACATAACGCCGGATTGATCCATGCCACCTTCGTCCCGGTGGGACCCTCGACGAACGACGGGGCCTGGTAGGGACAGATATTGACGCACATCCCACAGGCACCACAACGGGTCTGGTCCACCACCGCGGCGAGCGAATCCACGACGATCTGTGGTCGCGCGAGGATCGTCCCGGCCCGCGCCGCCGCGGCGGCGGCCTGGGCAACCGTCTCTTCCACCAGCTTCGGACCGTGAGCGATACCGCAGAGGAAGACGCCTGCCGTCGCGAAATCCACCGGCCGCAGTTTGACATGCGCCTCGAGAAAGTAGGAGTTGCGATCGAGCGGTACTTTCAGCTCGGACGCGAGGTGGGATGCGTCGGGTCGTGGACGGATACCGGTGCTGAGGACGACCAGCGACGGGTTCAATACGATCTCTTCGCCCAACACGGCGTCTTCGACCCACACCGTCAACGGGCCAGAACCATTAGTATTCGCATTAGTATTAGTATTCGCATTCGCATTAGTATTAGCCTCATCGTCATCGTCATCGTCATCGCCGAGCCCCTCGATCCGTGGCGGCGTCGCCTCCTCGAACCGTACGAACCCGACGCCGGCCCGTTGCGCGCGGCGATAGAGCGCTTCGTAGAGACCGTAGGCGCGGATACCGCGATGAAGGATGTCCACGCGCCGCTCGGGCTCCTGCCGTTTCAGCAAAAGCGCGTTTGAGAGCGCCTGGATGCAACAGACGCGCGAGCAGGTGGGGTTCTCGTCAGTGCGTGAGCCGACGCACTGGATCATCACCACATCACCCTCGCTCGAACGTGTTTCTGGTTTGTCGCATAAGCGCCGTCCCAGTTCGGTCTGGGTCACGATCCGGTCATCGGTACCATAGCCGTATTCAGTTGGCCGATATTCCTCGCCGCCGGTAGCGACGATCACCACGCCATGACGAAAAGAGACCGTCCCAGGATCGTTCCCACTTCCCTCGTCATCGCCATCATCATCATCATTATGATCGTCATTATCGTCATTATCGTCATTATGATCGTCAACGCCAATTTGATCTCGAACGCCCTCCCCGCGTCGGACTTTCGTCTCGAAATTGCCAACATACCCGTCGATCGATTCGATCGTCGCGTTGGTACAAACGGTGATACGCACATCCTCGTTCACCTCGTCGATCAGCGTTTCGAGGTACGCCCGCGCATCCACCCTCGTCCCGTCTGGATCGATGAGGATGGAGCGGTCCGTGAGGTTCCCACCGAGAGATGGTTCCCGCTCGATGAGGAGGCTTTCGAACCCCTGTTTCGCCAGCTGCAAGGCCGTGGTCATCCCCGCAAGACCGCCACCGATCACTAACGCGTGCGGGTCGACCTTCGTGTGCATGATCTCCAGCGGTTCCAAAAGGCGTGCTTTGGCAATTGCGATCCGTACGAGGTCCCGCGCCTTCTCGGTGGCTCGCTCGGGGTCGTCCATATGGACCCATGAGCATTGTTCACGGATATTGGCCATCTCGAAGAGATACGGGTTCAATCCCGCCTCTTGCAGTGTCGCCCGGAACAGCGGCTCGTGTGTTCGCGGGGTACAGGCGGCGACGACCACCCTGTTCAACCGATGCTCGGCGATGACCGTTTTCATCCGCTCCTGGGTATCTTGCGAGCAGGTATAGGTGGTCGCCTCGCAATAGAGGATATCGGGGAGTGTTTCGAGCTGCTCGACGATTTGATCCACTTCGACGTTGCCGGCGATATTGGTCCCGCATCGGCAGACGAAGAGCCCGATCCGCGGCTCCAGCTCATCATCGCTTCTCGCGGTTGTAGACCGGTGCAAATCGGGCTGGCCGTTTCCTTCGTACATCGCTATTGCAGTTGCCGTTTCAGCTTCAGCACTGGCTTCAGCTTCGAGTTCAGCTTCGACCTCGTGCACATCCTCATCCTCATCCTCATCCACCGTCGAGTTGTTATTGGGTACACATCGCTGGAGCTGGCCGTTGCGGATATAGCCCACCGCATGCGACGCGGCACCGCTTCCCTGTGCCACCGAATCCGGAATATCTTTCGGTCCCTGCGCCGTGCCACAGACGAACACCCCCGCCTTTGTGGTACGCAGTGGCGTGAACCGTGCGGTATCGATGAAACCCTCGGTGGTTCGGTCGATACCGCAGGCGGTGGCGAGCGCACCGAGTTCGGGTGCGGGGACGAGTCCGCCGGCGAGCACCACGAGGTCGAACTCCGCCTCGGTCACCGAACCCTCCGTCGTCGCCATGGAAGGGTCCGAAACGACCCGCAATCGAAGGTTGTGCTGGGTCCCATGCTCGCTGACGGCGTCGATGCGCTGACGATGGAGCGTAATAGTGGGGTGTCTCTCCGCTTTACGTAAATATTCCTCGAAATCCTTCCCCATACAGCGGAACTCCATGCCGAAGATATCGATGTCGATGGAGGGGTCGTGCTCGACGGCCATGAACGACTGTTTCAACGCGGCCATACAGCAGACCGACGCGCAGTACGAGTGGTAGCGTGTATCGCGCGATCCGGCACAGAGGAGCATGGCGATCTTCTTCGGAGGACGCTTGTCCGAGGGGCGTTTGATCGTACCGCCGAACGGACCAGAGGCGCAGAGGATGCGTTCGAACTGGATATTGGAAACCACATTTGGGTAGGTTCCGAGACCGTACTCGGTGACCACGGTGGTATCGGCCGATCCAGCCCCCGTCGCCACGATGACCGCGCCGAAAAGGTTCTCGATTCGCCGCGGTGCGTCGTCGTAATCGATGGCGTCGACCTCGCAGGCGCGTTCGCAGAGCCGGCAGCGGCCGGTGGTCAGATAGAGGCAGTGCTCCGGGTCGATGGTGTAGCGTAGCGGCACCGCCTGTGGGAATCGAAGGTAGATCGCCTTCCGATACGAAAGGCCGTGATCGTATTCGTTCGGGACGCGGACCGGACAGCTATCGGCGCATGAGCCACATCCGACACATTTTTCAGCGTCAACATAGGTGGGAAGGCGCTCGATCGTCGCTCGAACGGCGCGCCCTTCCATTTTCAGTCGCGTGACCCGCGACGAGGTGAGAACGGTGATGGCGTCGTTGCGGGCGACCTCCACAAGCTTCGGTGAGAGGATACACATGGAGCAGTCGTTGGTGGGGAAGGTCTTATCGAGCTCGGCCATGGTCCCGCCAATGGTCGTGGAGCGCTCGCAGATGGTGACTTGCACCCCCATGGCGGCGCAATCGAGCGCCGCTTGGATCCCTGCGACGCCGCCGCCGACGATGAGCACACTGTCTACCACGATCGGTCACCTCCGGATCGCGTGGGTTGTTCACGCTCGCTCGCACGCGCTATCTCTGCATCCTCCTCCCCCTCCTCCACATGCAAGTTCGCCGCGCGCCGACGTTTCTTGCGCCGATCATGGGCGACGATGCGCGAGAAGATATGGTCGCGTTCTTTCGCATTGGGCCGTTGCGTCTCGATATATCCGCTCCTGACCGCCGCATCGAACCATCGCTCGCCCTTCTCGGTGCGGGGGAGGACGGTGGTCCATTTTGCGTCGGACCCGAGCCCACCCACGGAGAGGTCCGACCACTCCGCTGAGAAATCCGGACAGATGAAACATGCATTGCGCGTGACCGGGTGCAGCGCATCGAGTGGGACCGAACGCTGGGTACCGTCCGTGCGAGTGACAATGAACGATTCCTTGATATTGATCGCTTCGATCTCATCGAGCGGGGTGCCGAGGATCGTTTCGAGGGTCGGGATCGCCGCGCGGTCGAAGGTGAAGTTCTGTGCGCAAAAGAGCCCGATGGTGAACTCGACGAGATGCGCGGGCACCACATTGAGGTACTGCATCTTCCGGATCGTGTGGATCTGGCACGGTGTCCCCACCACTGCGATCCGCGCAATATCGATGGTCCGGAGCGCGCGGAGCCCGGAAAGGGTCTGAGAGTAGGTCGAATACTGCTCCAACGGTGCGCCGCCGGAGCCAGTTTCGACGCGTCCCCCGAGCTGATAGCCGGTGGTGGCCAGTAGCTCCTTTGGGTCGGTGACGATCACCGGCTCGCGCGACCAAACCCCACGACGGATGGAGACCAGCGCGCCGTCGATGGAACCGTTTTCGAGGAGGTGGGTGAGAAGTGCGGTGACCACACCACCATCGGTGCCCTTCTCGCGGATGGTGGCGTCGGCGGCATAAGCGGAGGTGAGTCGTCGGTATTGGCCGATGGGCGAGGCCCATCCCATGCGCTCCTTCAGCTTCTCATCGAGCTCGTGGATATTGGGGCAGATGAGATAGCAGATCCCACACTCGAGGCAACGGTCCTCGTCGATGAGCGTGGGCCGATTGTCCTCGATGGACAGCGCACCGATCTCGCCGGCGCTACAGAACGAGATGCACCCCCGACAAAGACTGCAATACCCCCGATCGATCACCTCTCGCTTCAGATCCACGAAGGTTTTCGGTTTTCGCTCCACACACATGCCCCATTGTTCATTCGATCGTCGAAAGTGGATTGCCCCCTGCTGGAACGGTCAGAGGCGTAAGAGTGCCATGACCTTCGATGCAGCGCTACATGCCTGCGTGACCGCCTCCTCGATATCCATGGGGCCGGTGCATCCACCGGCGATATAGATACCGTATCGATGCGATTTCACGGGGTTGGCGATATCGCGACAGCTGAGGAACCCTTCCGCACCGCGCTGGAGGTCGAGCTTGCGCGCGAGGAGCTTCGTGCCCGCACCCGGGACGAGACCGATGGAGAGCGAGACGAGATCGAACTCCGCTTCTTGCGGTTTCGATGCTTCAGTATCGTAATATCGAATGATGAGATTGTGCTCCTCATTCTCGTCGATCGCGGCGGGTCGGACCCGCACCATATTGATATTATCCTTCCATGCGAGTTCGAGCATCTCGTTGAACTGGCGCTCGAAGGTACGGATGTCCATGAAGAAGATGGTGATGTCGAACGCCGGGTCCAGATTGTGCAGCAGTTTCGAGACCTTCGTCGCGTACTTGCAACAGATCCGCGAGCAGTATTCCAGCCCGATCTGCTCGTCGCGCGAGCCCACGCATTGGATGAAGGCGATCCGTTTCGGCGCTCTGCCATCCGAGGGGCGGACGATCTCGCCTCGCTCGTTGATCATCCGCTCGATATCGACGCTGGTACAGACATTGGGGTACCGGCCGTATCCGTATGCAGGTTTCAGTCTGGCATTGAACGGCTCGAAGCCGGTGGCAACGATGATCCCGCCCACCTCGATCTCGTGGGAGACTCCCTGCCGGTCGTATCGGATCGCATCCTCGGGGCACGCGTGCATGCAACGTGTGCAATCCTCGCCGTGAAAGCGGAGGCATGTATCAGTATCGACATGATAGACGAGCGGGACGGGATGTGCGCTCGCGAGACCGATCGCGGGACCACCTTCGTCCACGGGACAGACCTCGGCACATCGCCCACATGCGATACAGCGCGCCGCATCGACGAAATGGGTATGTTCCCGCAGCCCCACGGTGAAATCCCGCGCACCGCCGCTCAATGCTTCTACAGTCGTATGTGTATAGAGCGCGATGTTGGGATGATCGGTCACTTCGGTCATCGTTCGCACTGCCAGACAGATGGAGCACTGGATACAATCCTCGACACCTTTGCAACAGAGCTGCGCGGCGAGCCCGCCGATGTACGGCTCCTTCTCGACGAGATGCACCGCGTACCCGCTCTGGGCCAGTTCGAGCGCGGCTCGGATCCCGGCGGGGCCGGCGCCGATGACGAGGACATCGGTGGTATTCACGCGCTCACCCCACATCCTCTTCGGCGTTTTCACGCTTTGGCTGTGGCTGTGGACGTGGATAGAGTCCGGTGCGTTGGACGATCTCCGGCACCTTCTCTTCCCATGCAATAGCCATGATATGTACGCCGTGGACCCCTTCGATCGACTTGAGCCGTTCGATGGTCTCGATCGCGTACGCGAGCCCTTCGGCCTTTTTATCCGGTGCCTCTTTCATGCGCGTGATCAGTTCGTCGGGAACGCTCATCCCCGAGACCTTGTATTTGATGTACTTCGCCGCGCCGAGCGATTTGAGGGGGACGATCCCACCGAGGATGTGGACCTTTTCGTGGAGCCCCCAGTCGCGGACCATCTCCATCCACTGCTCGAACTTCTCGAGATCGTAGATCGCCTGGGTCTGGATGAAATCCGCACCCGCCTCCACCTTCTTGGCGAGCCGTACGACGCGGAACTCGAACGGGTCGGCGAACGGGTTGGCCGCCGCGCCGATATAGAGTTCCGGCGGTGTCTTGATCGTGTCACCGTTGAGGAATCGCGCCTCGTCCCGCATATTCTTGAACATCGACAGCATCTGGATCGAGTCGATATCGTAGACATTCTTCGATCCGGGATGGTTGCCGAACGATTGGTGGTCACCCGAGAGGCAGAGAAGGTTCTTCATCCCCAGCGCGTACGCGCCGAGGATATCGCTCTGCATCGCGATGCGGTTCCGATCCCGCGCCACCATCTGTACGACCGGTTCGAGCCCCATCCGTATGAGTGCGGCGCCGCTCGCAATGCTCGAGAGGCGCACGATGGCGGTCTGATTGTCGGTGAGATTGATCGCGTCCACATATCCGCGGAGCCCCTCGGCCTTTTTCGTGACCAGCCCGATATTGGCGCTCTTTGGCGGCCCCACTTCGGCCGTCACTGCAAAATGCCCCTTTTCGAGCGTCCTCTCTAAAATGCTACCCGATCTCATATCAGCACCCCGATCAATTGTTTGGAAATCTGCGCGACCATCACCCGAACAGAAAAGCGAGACGGATCAGGAGCGCACCGCGGAGAATGGTTCGGTCCGACACATCGGCCCGCCCAGGCATCACTCCGTCATCATCGTCGGGGGTGTAACGGACTCGAATAATAAATAATCGTCGGCGCACCCGGACGGTGCGTGCGTTCAGCGTCGGCGAACGAGCACGAGGGAAGAGATGAAAGAGATGGAAGAGAAGGGGAGTGAACGGAATGGAATGGAGACGGGGTGGAGACGGGGTGGAGACCGTTCCTCGCGTCCTTCCGGTTCCATTCCCATTTCCATTTCCATTCGCGTTCGCAATTATTATTACCCTTTCTTCTTCCTATTCGCATTCCCATTTCCAATACGACCTTCCCGTTCTGGGTTTTCACGCCGCTCAGAAGAGCCCGACCGTATCACCGTTCTCGTCGATGTCGACCCTCTCGGCGGCGGGCACCGACGGGAGTCCCGGCATGGTCCTCATCTTGCCACAGAGCGGATAGAGGTAACCGGCACCGATGGAGGGGCGGATATCTCGCACGGGGAGGGTGAACCCCGTGGGTCGGCCTTTCAGTTTCGGATCGTGTGAAATGGAGAGATGGGTCTTGGCCATACAGATCGGCAGCTTGTCGTAGCCGAGCGCGGTGAACTGCTCGATCTTCTTCTGTGCCGTCTCGGAGAACTCGACATCATCGGCGCCGTAGATCTCGGTGGCGATGGTACGGATCTTGTCCGCGATCGGCATCTCGTCGGGGTAGAGGAAGGAGAACTCGCTCGGCTTCTCGCATGCGTCACGGACCGCTTTCGCGATCTCGAGCGCGCCCGCGCCACCTTCGGCGTGATAATTACCGGGGACCGCCGCTTCAGCGCCGGCGTTCACCGCCGCCGCTTGCACCGCCTCGATCTCTGCTTCGGTATCCGCTGCGAACCGATTGATGGCGACGACCACTGGCACACCGAATTTCTTGAGGTTCTCGATATGTTTCTCCATATTGGCGCAGCCGTTCTTTACCGCCTCGACATTCTCTCGTTCGAGGACCTCTTTCGGCGGTGTCTTGCCCGGCGGGAAATCGAACCCTCCGCCGTGCATCTTCAGCGCGCGGATCGTGGCGACGAGCACGACGCAATCGGGCTCGTAGCCGCCCACGCGACATTTGATATCCATGAACTTCTCCGCGCCGCAGTCCGCTCCGAACCCGCTCTCGGTGACGACATAATCGGCGAGCTTGAGCGCGATCTTATCCGCCATGACGGAGTTGTTCCCGTGCGCGATATTGGCGAACGGACCGCAGTGCATGATCGCCGGGGTATGCTCCACTGTCTGGATCAGGTTCGGTTTCAACGCTTCTTTTAATACCACGGTCATGGCCCCGGCCGCGTTGAGATCCTCTGCGGTCACCGGTTTGCCGTCCTTGGAATAGGCGACGACGATCCGTCCTAATCGCTCCCTCAGGTCCTGGATGCTCGTGGCCATGGAGAGGATCGCCATGACCTCTGAGGCCACGGTGATATCGTAGCCGGTCTTGCGCGGATAGCCCTCCACTTCGTGTCGGGACTCGGTCCCGATCTCGATGGTGGTCAGCGCCGCGTCGTTGATGTCGACCACGCGGTTCCAGCTGATCGTCTCCGGGTCGATGTCCAGTTTATTCTTGCGGCGATACCGCGGGTGGAACATCTGGTTATCGAGCATGGACGCAAGCAGGTTGGTCGCCGCCCCGACCGCGTGGATATCACCGGTGAAATGGAGGTTGATATCCTCCATGGGAAGCACCTGTGAGTACCCTCCGCCGGCAGCACCGCCCTTGATGCCGAACACCGGTCCCATGGACGGTTCACGGATGGTCGTGATCACCTTCTCGCCCAGTTGGGCCAGCGCCATGGAGACGCCGATGAGGGTCACCGTCTTCCCTTCGCCCAGCGGTGTGGGTGTGATGGCGGTGATATCGATGAGTTTGCCATCTGGGTGGTCTCCATATCGCTCGAGCGCTTCCAACGATATCTTCGCCTTGTGATCACCATATAGATCGAGATCTTCACGGCTCAGCCCGATCTGCTCGGCGATCTCGACGATCGGTTTCAGTTCTGCTTCTTGTGCAATTACTAGATCAGATTTCATAATCTCCTCTCCTTTGCTGCGATTCCTACGGTACACAGGTCCTCATCTGCTCCAACTTAGTGCTGGAGATGCGAAAATTGGCTGTTGAACCGAGGGAACTGAGTAGATGAGTGACATTATTTTAAATTTCTCATGGCATCGCTCCTATTGATCTTGTCCCCGCGTTGGGTTTACGCTCTGGGAGTTCGGCTCCGTCTACACCATACCGTCGTCGGTGACCGCGGCGATTTGGTCTGAACGGTGACGACTTCGAGATGAGGGTGAGGGCGCTGCTTCGCTTCATCTTCGGCATTTCGGTGCGAAGATCGGCGCGTCGTGGATGGGATGATGATGATCCTATAGCTTCATTCTTCCGTGGGAAATATGCCTCCTTCGTACATGCTCCGCCATACCTGCGACGATGACGAGCATGTGAATATAAGGCATGCGTACGGACGAGCAGTATGACCCCTGCGCGCGAGTTGTGGCGCAGAGAGTACGCCAAAGAAATGGATTGAGGCCCCATACACACGGCGCTATACTATGAGACTAATGTTCTATGCGGAGGAACGCGGAGCCCCCACCCCGGTTTTGGAGTTTATGCAAGTTCTCCACAACAATGGGGTGGCAAAAGACGTTGGCCCGAACCAATGCGCTCCGCGGTTCTATGCGTGAAATGGCTAAATGAGCGCTTTGGGCCAATCGCAGACGCTTTGACGGGCAATGGCGCAGGTTTTTTTCACGCGGAGAAGTCAGGAGGAGACGCGGAGCACTGGACTAACTGCTGCGCAGCTAGTCCGTGCCAGCGAGCGTTGCTCGCTTGGGACCGCAGAGCCCCCCAGCCCGGTTTTGGAGTGTATGCAAGCTCGATCCAACCGATCGTTGGCGAAAGACGATAATCCAGACGCGAGCGCTCCGCGGGACCAAGCGAGCAGCGCTCGCTTGCTTAGACTAGCCGCGTAGCGTTTAGTCGCGGCTCCGCGTTCTTTCTCCGCGAGCGCCAAGGACATACTTGTCCGGGGGCGCTGCCGTGGAGCGGAGCGGAACGTAGCGCGACCGCGTGATAAGGCCATTCGAGCGCTTTGAGCCAATCGCAGACGCTTTGACGGGCAATGGCGCAGGTTTTTTCACGCGGAGAAGTCAGAAGGAGACGCGGAGGAACGCAGAGCCCCCCATCCCAGTTTGGGAATTGCTGCAAGTTCCAGACCTGCGCTTTGGCCAGTCAATAGTAAAAGGAAGGTGGACGCGGTTTGAAGGCGCACTTGCCCGCCCATCAGCTCCGTGCCTCCTCCCGCCTCCTTCTCACCCCACGGTCACACC
>CAZSUE010000052.1:0-7095 GCA_964609045.1 uncultured archaeon
CTCATCGACCACGGCGACGAAGGGAAATATATATCTGAATTGACCCAGGCGCTGTTCAAGATCGCCAAAGCGTTCGCACCGCGCCCCATCGTCTACTGCTTCCCCGCCTTGACCAGCTCCGAATATGCGCGCCTCGAGTACGGGCATCGCTACGAGGGCGGCGACCTCAGCCCGACCAACGGCTTCCGCGGCGCGGCGCGGTTCGTCAGCCCCGAGTTCGAACCCGTTTTCAGACTCGAGCTCGAAGCGATCCGCAAGGTGCGCAAAGAATATCAATTACGTAATATCTGGCTGATGATACCGTACCTGCGCAAGCTCGGTGAGCTCGAGGAGATACTCGCCATCATGGGCGAGGAAGGGCTCTATCGCGGCGACGATCTCAAGGTCTGGATCCGCGTCGACATTCCCACTAACGTCCTCCTCGCCGAGAACTTTGCACCGCTTTGCGACGGGTTCTATATCGATACGGCGGCGCTCACCCGCTCGCTCTACTGTGTCGACTCCGGCTCGCCACAATTGCAGAAGATGGGCTACCTCGAGGAACGGAACGACGGCATCGTCCGCTCCATCGAGCATGTGATCTTCATCGCGCATCGGAACCGTTCCACCGTCTCGGTGGAGAGCGCGCTCAATACCGCCACACCCGAATTTCTCGAGTTCCTCATCCATCAGGGGGTGGACAGTATCACCGTTGGCCCAACCAAGTTGCGGAACGCGATCTATCAGGTCGCGCGGGTGGAAAAGCGGTTGATCATGGACCATTTCCGGGTGATGGAAGAAGAATAAGCCCGGATCGCACCCTCCAAACGGGTTGCGCGTCTGAGGCGGGAAAATGGCGTTCCCAACGGGTGTGAGCGGAGCCGAACTGGAGTGATGACCCAATGCTGCAATTGACATGGCTGGGGACCGCGGGCGTACTGGTCGAAACAAAGACCGCTCGGTTCGCCATCGACCCGTTCCTGACCCGCAACCGCCGTGCGCGCCCGCCACAGACATTGACCATGGACGAACTGCTAGGTGAGAATAAGCGTGGGATCTCGCATATCTTTGTGACCCATGGCCATTTCGACCATAGCTATGATGTCCCGGCCATTGCGCAGGCCAGCGGTGCGACCGTCGTCCTCCCCGCCACTATTCGGGAGCTGTTCATCACCCGCGGTATCCCGCGTCAGCGCGTTATCGGCATCAGCGGCGGTGAGACGCTGCGGTTCGACACGATGACGGTGGATGTGGTGCGCTCGCCGCATGTCACTTTCGACATCCCGCTCCTCCTCAAGACCCTCACTCGGCCCGAACTGTGGGCCCAATTCTCGTCGCTACTCCCCTTCGTCCTCGATTACCCAATCGGCGGGTGCTTCGCCTATCGGTTCGATCTCGGCACCCTCAAGATCCTCGATTTCGGCAGCCTCGGCCCGCTCAGCGGCATCGACTATCCCACCTGCGATCTTGCGATGGTGCCGGTCCAGGGCCGGTCGGACATCACCGCCCTCGCCGCGGAGATGGTGGAGAAACTCCAGCCGCGCTATGTTCTCCCCCATCACTGGGACGATTTCTATCCGCCGATCAGCAGCGAGGTCGATATCACGCCCTTCGTCGAAGCGGTCCGAACGCGCCTCCCGCGCTGCACACTCCTCTGCCCGCAACCGGGCGAGACCGTGACCGTGACCCTGCCGGTCGAGGCACCCGACGAGGGATGAACGTGCCGCTCTCGTCGCAGCGCATCGCGGCGCATCGCGGCGGTGGAGCAAAGGAGCACTAGGGGGCAGTAGGGGGCAGTAGGACAGTATTTAATATAGACGATAAGTATACGAACGACCGTTCGTAGTCTTAAGGGTGGATGTCACGTGCCATTTGGTTTTCGCAGCCGGCGTCGGCGCAAAAAACAGCTCGAGGAGGAGCGGTTAGAGATCCGTAGCGAGTACCAAAAGCGGATCGAGAAGATACCGAGCGAATATCCGTATTTTTGTCGCAAGTGTCTCTACCAGTCCAAGAAACGGGAGCGGACATGCCCGGTCTGCGGTGCGAAGATGAGCCGTGTGGGGCACGAGGACCGCGACGACGACCGCGAACCGGCACCGCATACTACCGAGCACGACCGCGAGACCGGGGATGAGCACGAGACCATGGACGAGGTGACGGCCGGGAGAGCGCGACAGGAGCGGAGCGGGGCACGAAAGCGTCGGAAACCGGCGCGGCGGCGGAAGATGCCGCGATCGCGATCATCACCCACAACTTCAACCTCAACCACATCCTCACCCACAACTTCAACCTCAACCACATCCTCACCCACATCGCGTTCGGGGACCGCTACGAGAACGGGTAGGAGCGCTCGTCCCAGCGCCACAGCGCAACCGGCGCAGCAGCAGGCGCGAGCAGCCACTGCCGCCCCCATCTCGACCGTCGGGGTCCGTTGCGAGATCTGCGACCAACGCCGGCCGGATATCCGGCACCAATGCGGTGCGGGGTTCTGTCTACCGTGCCTCCGGCGATGGTTCAATATGCTGCCGCCCGCAATGCAACGAAAACGGCTCTGCCCCGAATGCAACCGTAAGCTCGAGATCGGACTGAAGCTCGTGCTCGAAAAAGAATAGCGATGGAGACCAGCCCCGTTGGAGCCCCCTCGTCCGTTCCTGCCTCCCGATCTCATCTCGCATTACATTACATTACATTATATCGCATTACGATTTATTGTGATAGATCAGTTACACCGCACCACCTTATAGTGCTTCGCATTAGATCTTATCGCATTAGCTAAGTTACGTCGTACCGGACTATCTTATTACATTATGCCATCCTCCGCCCTCCCACAGTGGCTGACCGAGAACGGCGGCGTAATGAAATCCGTATTTAGTATTTGCCCGAAAGTGCTAACTACTAGAACAAATGCCACCAGCTATTGAACGAGGTGATCGCCGGCCCCAACACCGTCCCAATAGGTGTGAAGATCGGCGTTCCGATCGCGCGAATACTTTCACTCACCCCACCTTCACATTTATCTACCCCCCCGCACCATACGTCATCGTAGCGCACCGACCCGACCCAGGCGATGCGAATGGATGACGATGCCCGCCCGTGCCGAGAACCGAAGAGGAACGCACCCCCCAGCGCGCCCCCCAACGCGCCCGCGAGCCCATGCGAGGGATGGCTGCTCGACCTCTACCCCGACAAAAGACGGAACCTCATGGTGATCTGGCTCCGCACCGCACGCGGGACGCGACGGTTCGTCGATCGGTACGATCCGCGGTTCTATGTCCACGGCACCCCTCACGACCTCGACAGTCTCGCCGCCGACCTCGTGTCTGACCCCGCGGTGAAGGAGCTCTCGTGGGAGCGCTACCCGCTCTCGCTCGACGACGATACGCCGCAGCCGGTGCTCGGCGTCGCAATACGCCACTACGCCAAGCTCCGTCCCCTCGCAGAGCGGGTGGAACAACGCGGCGAGTATGCGCGCTACCAGCTGTTCAATGTCGATCTACGGCTCAGCTACCGCTACCTCCTCGAGCACCGTATCTTCCCGCTGGCCAAGATCCGGGTGGGGGACGGCTACGAGGCGTTGGAAAAGCAGTACGCGCTCGATTATACGATCCCGCCGCTCCATGCGGTGACGCTCGAACTCCGCGCGCGCCGGTCGGGGCCCGCCATACGCTACGCGGACCCGGTGGAGGAGATCGCCATCACACCCTGCCCCGCCGGCGGGCCGGACGCGACACCGCTCCCCTGCGACGCCGGCTACGAGCACCGCTGCGCACGGACCGTTACCATGGACGCGACGCGTGACGAAGCCACGCTCATGCTCGAGGCCGCCGCAGCGCTCGCCGCACTGGACCCCGACATCGTCTATACCGAAAACGGCGACTCGGTCCTCCTCCCCTACCTCTACCACCGCGCCGAGCAGTGCGGTATCCGCGACCGGTTCCAGCTCGGGCGCGAACCCACGCCCGCCAGGGCGCCCGACTGTGAGCGCGGGAGAGCCCCACACCCCTCCGCACGCACGCACGCCAGACCGCTCCAGTCATCGCTCGCCATCCACGGCGTCGACGCCAACACCGACGCCAACACCGACACCGTCCCTGACGGTGACTGGAACGCCGCCGACGATGCGCGCGCCGACCCCGAGAGCGTCGTGAAAGCGCGCGGGAAGTCGTACTTCACCTACGGCCATATGATCTACAAGCCGCCCTATTACCGGCTGCGCGGGCGCATCCACATCGATCGGCGGCATTCGTTCCACTATCGCGAAAGCGGTCTCCACGGGCTCATCGAGCTTGCGCGGCTCTCCTCCATTCCGCTCCAAACCGTTTCACGGCTCTCCTCGGGGACGGTGATCTCCTCGCTCCAGGTCACGCGCGCGCTGCGCGACGGGCGACTGGTACGGTGGAAAAAGAACCGGCCGGAGACATTCAAGAGCGCGTTGGAACTCTTCGTCGCCGACCGCGGCGGGTTTATCTTCCAGCCGCGCGTCGGGCTCCACCGCCGTGTGCTCGGCGTCGATTTCACCTCGCTCTACCCCCATATCATGCTGAAGAATAATATCTCGCCGGAGACGCTGGAGTGTCCCTGCTGCCCGGACTCCGCGCAGCGCGTCCCCGAACTCGGGTACCGGCTCTGCGAACGCCGAATGGGGCTGATCCCGCGCGTGCTCGAACCGCTGCTTGCGCGGCGCATCGTCTATAAACGCCGACGCGACGAGCCGCGCTTCGCCGCACGCGATCGCGCGCTCAAGTGGGTCCTCGTCACATGTTTCGGCTATACCGGGTACAAGAATGCGCGGTTCGGGCGCATCGAGTGCCACGAGGCGATCACCGCCTATGGGCGCGACATCCTTCTCGAGGCGATGCGCATCGCCGAGGCGCGCGGCTATCGCGTGCTCCACGGTATCGTCGACTCGCTCTGGCTCACCTGCGACGACCACACCGCCGCCGACCATGCGGCGCTCTGCGCCGCCATCGAGGACGCCATCGGCATCCCCATCGATATCGAGGGGTTCTATCGCTGGGTCGCGTTCCTCCCCAACCGCGGCAACGGCGTCGGCGCGCTCAACCGCTATTATGGCCTCTTCGAGGACGGCGAGCTGAAGGTGCGCGGGATCGAGCTGCGGCGGCGCGATACGCCACCGCTCTTTTGCGCGCTCCAGCGCGACCTCCTCGACACCATGGCCGTCCCCCGCGATCTTGCAGCGCTGAAGCGTGCGGTTCCCACTCTTCTCGACATCGTGCGCCGCTACGCGCGGCGCGTCCGTGACGGCGACTGCGACCCCCGCGACCTTCTCTATACCACGGTGGTCTCGCGCACGCTCGAAAACTACCGCCAGCTGAACAACCAGTACGCCGCACTGGCACAGCTGGCCAAGAACGGGGTGGAGATCGAACCGGGCGAGAAGGTGCGCTACCTCGTCTGCAACCAGCGTGCGCGGCAGCCAGAAGGGAAGGTCTGCGCCGAACCGCTCCTCTCCGGCGAGGAGCGGTACGACCGCGCGTTCTATCTCCGTCATCTCCTGAAGAGCGCCGCAACGCTCCTCGTGCCCTTCGGCTACACGGAAGAACGATTGCGAGAGGCGCTCCGGCGGGGGACGCAGACCGAGCTCGAAAGCTACCTGGCGGCGAACACGGGATTGGGGATGAGGGAATAAGGGGTGGCGATGCCATTGGGGACGCCACAGCGGGTTGGGGTCGCCCCACCCCCGCCTCGTTGTTTTTCATCGCTAATGGATGCAGTCAGTCTTATCCTGTCATTACTTTCCTTTCCTTCTCCTTCCTTTTCCTTCTTTACTCTACGCTACTCCTCGAGCGTTTGGAGTAACTGGTCTGCACCGGCCTCTTCGCCGATGAACGCGTTCGCCTCCTCCTCCACCCCCTCCATCCCCTCCACTTCGAACCCTTCGGAGGCCGCACCGGTGCCATCGAGAGAGTGCGCCCCTTCCCCTTCGAAATCGTCGGGCACAGACGGACCCGACCGCTGACGCGCCGTCCAGAACAATAGCCCGAAGAACGCCACCAACGCGACGATGGTAAGGATGAGCGCGATGCCCAGTGATCCGAGCGCCCCGGTATCGTCGTCAGCACCGGTCTCATCGGTGTCGTCCGTGTCACCATCCGATGTCGGCGCGGCGGTGACCGAGATATTGATCGTCGCATCGTCACGGTTCCCCGCACGGTCAGAGACATGGAGCGTCACCGCATAGCTCCCCGCAGCGGTGTAGACATGCTCGACGGTGGCTCCGTAGCTCGTACTTCCATCGCCCATCTCCCAGCTGTAGTTCACGATGGCGACATTGTCGGACGAAGCGCGCGCGTCGAAACCGACCGGCGTTCCAGCGCTCGGCTCGGTGCGATTCGCGTGGAAAGTGACGATCGGGGGCGTGCGGTCCACCACGGTGACATTCAGCGCATCCTCCGCCGTATTGCCCGCCGCATCGCGCACCTCGAGCACGATGGTAACCTCGCCGGGCGTGCTGAAGGTGTGGTTCAACACCGCACCGTAATACCGCGTCGCATCGTCGAATATCCAGGTATAGTTCCTGATGGCGACATTATCGGCGGACCCCAGCGCATCGAGGGTGACCATGCTCCCCTCGTCGAGGATGAGGTCTTCGCCCGCGTTCGCCGTCGGCGGCGTGGTATCCAGCACCGTCACCTCGATGCTCGCGCTCGCCTCGTTGCCCGCTGCGTCGCTGATATTGAGCACAACGATAGAGAGACCCGGGGCGGCGAAACGGTGCGCGATCTTTGTCCCATAATAGACCGCGTCCGCCACCATCCAGGTATAGTTCCTGATGCCGACATTGTCGGTCGACGGATCTGCGCTGAAATTGACCAATGTATCCTCGTCCACGACCCGATCGCCGACGATGAGCGCCGTCGGCGGCGTGGTATCCAGCACCGTGACCTCGATGCTCGCGCTCGCCTCGTTGCCCGCCGCGTCGCTGACATTGAGCACGACGAGATAGGTGCCGGGGTCGGCGAAACGATGCGCGATCTTTGTCCCATAATAGACCGCGTCCGCCACCGTCCAGGTATAGTTCGTGATGCCGACATTGTCGGTCGACGGATCTGCGCTGAAATTGACCGGTGTATCCTCGTCCACGACACGATCGCC
>CAZSUE010000052.1:7195-13986 GCA_964609045.1 uncultured archaeon
CCACGACACGATCGCCGACGATGAGCGCCGTCGGCGGCGTGGTATCCAGCACGGTTACCTCGATGCTCGCGCTCGCCTCGTTGCCCGCCGCGTCGCTGACATTGAGCACGACGGTATATACCCCGGGATCGGTGAAGGTATGCTCGATCGCGGCGCTGTAATAAACTTCCCCCTCGACCCACCAGCTATAGTTCACGACCCCGACATTATCGTACGACGCGCTGGCGTTGAGTATGAGTGGCACATCTTCCGCCACGGTGCGGTCGGCGCCCGCGTCCGCAACGGGCGCATCGATATCGACCACCGTCACCACCATCGCGTCTGAACCCGTCCGCCCCGCCGCATCGGTCACCGTCAATCGTACGCTATGTTCGCCCGGCGTGGTGAAGGTGTATTCGACCAGCGCGCCGAAAGAGCTGACGCCGGCCACTTCCCAGCTATAGTTCACGATGGCGCCGTTGCCCGTCGATCCCGACCCGTTCAATAGGATGGATCCGCCCACTCCGATAGTAGTATTGCCCCCGGCATCGGCGCGTGGTAATGAGCGATCGATGACGCGGCTTCGATGTGTATTGGTGATGATGGCGTCGTTCGTATCGAAGACGATGCTGGCGTTGTTCGCGATGGTGCTGTTCGCGCCGGCTCCGTCTGCCAGTGCGACCTCGAACGAGACATGGCCCTCGCCCGTATGGTTCTCATCGTTGGGCGGGAGGAACCCTGCCAGCGGGTCGGTGGTCGACCGCCCGGTGATCGGATCGAGCGAGGTGAAGTTCCATGTCAGCTCGCCCGAGTCACGGTCGAGCGTTGCCTCGATGTTCAGCAGTATATCGCCCATATCCAGCTGGGTGCTGTGGGTCGTGAGCGGGGCGGGGTGCGATAGTGGTATAACATGCTGCCCGAACGCGATCTCATGTAAGGAGAGAGAACTCCAGTTCAGGTCGAAATCGAGCCGGTCGGTAATTATCACCTGCTGTGCCGGCGCGGTCGCGTTCTCACGATTCTCGAAATAGATCGTATACGGGATGGTAGCGTTGGCCTCGACCCATGAATCCTCGAGTCCGTCCGGACCGTGTTTCTCGTTGGGGTCGATGGACCGGACCGCGGTGAGGGTATCCATATCCAGCGAATAAACATAAGAGACCGGCGCACCGCCGGGCGCACCGATGCCGAGACTGAAGCCGCCGCCCGTGACATGCCCGTTCTTATCGAGCAGTACGCGTGCGCCGCTGGCCTTCCCGCCCGAACCGATCGATAGCGGTCCGAACTTATCCGGAAGGTCGAATGTGAGGGTATGTTTGACCGGTTCCAGGTGGAAATCCAACGATAGTCCCACATCTCCGTAACCGCCCGCCACCTGTACCTCGGGGGTAAAGCCGTTGTATTGGACGTCGACATCCATCGTGGGACCGAATGTGAAGGTATAGGTCGAACTCCATGCCCCTCCCGCCTGCATGCCGCTGCCAAAGACCATGAGGTGCCCGCCGGCCGAGGGCGTGATCGAGAGCTGCTTGACACCGAACGATTCCATCAACTTGGAGGTGGTGTCGATGGGGCTGCAGATGAATTCCACCTGCGCGCGCCACCAGTCCCCGATGCCCAGCCCCGACGGATCTGCCGCGGTATTTGGCCTGTTGTCCACATACCGGTAGAGGTTGATATCTGCCGCATGGCCCGCGGGGTCCTCGGTAATGAACCGGCCGATCGCGGGATCGTAGTACCTGCTCCGCATGTAATAGAAGCCGTTCTCATCGTTCATCACACCGTACATCCCCACATATTCGAACGGGTTCTCGACCCCCTCCACGGATTCGATCAGCGTACCGAACGGGGTATACCGGTAGCTGTTCACGACACTGCCGGTGGTATCGGTCATCTGTCTCGTGTTGCCCAGCGGGTCGAATTGATAGTAATAGTACTCGCCATTTGTATCGAGCTTGGAGTTCAGCCCCAGCCCGTGGTTGAAGGTGGCGATAAGGTCCCCGGAGCCGTCGTACTCCGCGATGGGTGCGCCCGCCATCGGGTCGATCACATAGTTGCGCGTCTCGCCGTTCTCCTCCACCCCGACCCTGTTCCCGAGCCCGTTATAGTGATACTGCCAGCTATCTGCCCCGGATTCGACCCTGATCAGCTTGTCCTCGTGGTCGTAGTGATAGTGCGTGGTCTCACCCTCAACCGTCCTGGACACCATGTTTCCATTATCGTCATAGCTGCAGTTCGCCGCTCCGATAGCGGTGTATTGGTTCATCCGATCGGTCGTATAATCGGTCACCTCGCCGTCCTCCACAACCCTTACCCTGTTACCAAGTGCGTCATAGGAGTACGCGGTATGGCTCAGGTCGGGATAGGTCACCCCCACCAACTGGTTGTTCGCATCGTATTCATAATCGTAGACGCCCTCCAGCGTGGTCGATCTTACAGGAAAACCCCGTGCGTTGTACTCGTACCCAAAGCTGGAAAGTGTCTCGCCGCTGGGGTCGAAGTTCACCATAGTGGTAAGCTGCCCGGCGCGATCGTAATCGTAGTGCGTGGACGCTCCGTTCCCGTAGCTCGTGTTCGTCAAATAGCCCGCGCTGTTGTACGCGTAGGAAACGAGTGTATGACCGCTCCCGTTCGCGACCCGCACCAGCCTCCCGTAGCCGTCATAATCGTAATCCCAGCAGAGTTGATCGTCGTAGCATTTCCAGCTCAGCCGCCCCGCATTGTCGTAGGAGTAATTGATCCAGTGGCCGGATGGGTACTCGATGCGTGTTAAGAGGTTCATATCGTTGAATTGCTGCTGCGTGGTGTTTGTCGTCGATGTCGAGCTATTGCCAGAGGTTACGGTCGTGGGATTCCCATCGGCATCGTACTCGTAATCCAACCAGGTGCCGTCGGGGTTATCGATATGCGTGAGCAATCCGCTGGTGGAGTTGTAGGTATAAACCGTGCTCTCGTTCTTCCTATCCACGCTCTCTATCAGGTTCCCGGCGTTATCGAAGACCAGTGTCGCCGTGGTAGCGTCGGGGAATGTGGTCGTGTGGTACTTGCGCCTGGTATCACCGTCACCTTCGTACCACACATCGTAATCCAACCTGTTCCCACCCTCATCGACCACCCACGAGGGTGCGGAGAGGGGCCAATCCTCCTCGAAGCCGCCCAGGGATCGCGTGTTCCCCATCGGATCGGTGATGCTGCGTAGCGTATCCGTCCTAGCGGCGCCCCAGCCGTTGGTGACGCTGTAGTGATCGTAGCTGTAGGATGCACCGTCGGGATAG
This sequence comes from uncultured archaeon, assembly GCA_964609045.1. Lineage (GTDB taxonomy): Archaea > Thermoplasmatota > Penumbrarchaeia > CAZSUE01 > CAZSUE01 > CAZSUE01. The sequence continues at coordinate 10,450 of CAZSUE010000052.1, forward strand.
GACATACCGACGAGATTGCCGGTGTCGTCATGCTGGTAGCGGGAGGTCCTCCCCAGCGGGTCGGTCACCTCATAGGGCTGCCCGTACTCGTCCACCTTCACTGAGGTGACGCCGCCCATGCTGTTCACGACCTGCGTGGTGCCAGCGTCGTAATCGTAGAGATACCGCGTCATCTTCGTTCCGTCGTTCAGGTAGCGTTTCGAAAGACTGCCCCGCGAGTTGTACTCGTAATGCTGCGTGGTACCATCGGGGTAGTGTATGGCGGCCAATCTATTCTCCGAGGTATAGCCATAGCCGAGGCACCGCCCGTCCGGCGTGGTCACGCTCGTGAGCAGCTCACCGGTGGGGTTGTACCCGTACTCGGTCGTCCTCTCCAGCGGGTCGGTGAGCGCTTCTATGTAACCATCGGCGTTGTACGAGAGCTGGAGCGTATCGCCCTCGTGCCCGGTACCGACCCCGTCGAGATGCGTGATCGTGGTCAAACGACCGCTACCGTCATATTCCAGCTCGAGCCCGTAGCTATCCATGTTCTCCTGATTGCGCACCTCGATCAACCGATGCGGTTCAGCATCGTCGAAGATGTAGGTCGTACCATCGGGGCTGATATAATGCAGCCAGGGGTCGCTAAGGAAACTCCCCGTCGTACCGGGCGTCGGTTCCCACACCGACCCCACCATGCCACCCGTGGGAGCGGGGCCGGTGCGCGCCCACAGATCCCTCTTCTCGAAGGTAAGCAGCTCCTCCGGCGTGTCGACGACGAGAACGCTATCGTTATTGTAGGTTCGTAGCTTGATATCATAGTTATGTCTCCAACCGCGCCCGAAGGGGCCGAGCGCGGGGTCACGATCGGCGTACTGCGGGTAGAGCCGCCCGAGATCGAGGTCGAAGCCAGCGGCGGGATGCGTGCTGTCGATCATCCGCCCCAGTTCATGCACCTCATAGACGACTTTCTGCCCCTTCCTGATCTGCGACTCGAGCAACTCGCCGAAGCGATAGCAGCTCCGATGCTGCGCCATCAGTTCGCCCGCCCTCCGCCTCAGAGAGTTGGCGAGCGTGGTCGAGGTGTTCCCCACATCGGCGGTGAAGTTCGCCCATGTCCGCGCCCAAACGCTCTCCTCCATCGTTGCCGGTCGGTAACGCTCCTCGAAACCGGCCCAGTCGACGATCTCGTCCTCGGTCATGAGCGAGAGGTAGAGTTCAAACGCCCAGGTCTCGTTGTTCTTATAATAGAGCGGGATGCGGTTCGTCTCGCCCGGCGCGAGCGTCTCGATCGGTCGCCGATCGCTCAGCCCGACCAGATAGAGCGCGTCGTGGCTGAACGCGTCCCCTCTCGTCGCCCTTAACAACAGGTCGGGCGAAGAACTGTTGATCTTGAAGAACGGTGCGGGCATGTCCGCGTCACCGATATTCTCGTACTCGAGCCAGAAGCAGTACTCGACGCCGAGTCGGTGGACGTCGAGGGACGGCCCGACGAGCTGCGCGGAGAGTTCCGCTCCTCCCCCTTCGGTCACGGTGAACGCTTCTTCGAGCGTGGAGACCCGATGGCTGGAGTGCCGGACGACGAGGTCCCACGCCCCGAGAGTAGCGCCGGTCAGGTTGAAGGCGGTCGAGAGCTGATAGCCGGAATAGAGCGCGATATCACGGCCCGTGATCTCCTCCTCACCCTCCATGCAGAGCGTGACCGTCGTGCCGTTGAGCAGGCCCCTGCCGTAGATGGTGACCGTGACGCTTCCGTTATTGCCGCCCGTTGTGGGCGCGATGCTGGAGACGAAGTACCGCAAACTCTCGGCTAGGTTCACCAGTGGGTAGTGGTCCGTGGATCCGGCGCTTCCTTCGATCGTATAGGGCGTGTGCCAGGTCAGGCTATCGTTGGTCGCGTCTGGGTGGCGGAGGGAGTAATCGCTCCAATAATTGCCGCTATCGGAGGAATTCCAGTAGTTATCGCTCCCCGCATCGTGAACTGGGATCGTGCCGTTAGAGCTCGAGATGAAGTTATTGTTATAGAAGAGGTTCGAGGATGCGGGATCGGAGATATGGACCGCGTCGTTGTTCTCTGGGCCAGTGGTGAACCTGTTGTTGGTTACCAGCGTGTCGTCCGTTTCGTAGAGGTACAAGCCCGGGTCGTTGTGGGTGAAGGTGTTGTTCATGATCAGGCAGTTAGAGGAGAATGCGAGAACCACCGCCATGCTGCTGTTGGGGAACTCTTGATCGGTCACGGCGACCTCGCTGGATTGGACGATGATGACCTGGCCGGCACCTGTCGGAACATCGTCGCCCATGCGGTTCTTGAGATAGTGCAGAGATGCTCCGTTGACCGCGTTGGTGGTGTAGATATTGTGTGAGTTCCAGTAGTGGGGCTGGTCGCCGCTAATGACGATCCCGCGGCTGTTGGAGAATTGGTTGTTATCGAGGGTGATATCCTCCGACGACGCGAGAAAGAGCGTGTTGTTCGAGATCGTGTTCCCCGATAGGTGCTGATCGGCCGAATCGTAGAGCCTGATACCGCCGTCGGAGTTATCTTCGAGTTGGTTCTGAAAGACCGCGTTCGGGTGGCTGGAGCCGACCGAGTCTATATGGAGGCCGTAGTCGTGGTTGTGAGAGAGCGTGTTCTGGTAGAGGTCGTTATCGCCCGTCCCATCGCTGAGTTCGATCCCGTCTCCCGAGTTGTGGGTTATGGTATTATGGTAAATCGAGTTATGGCATGACTCCCCGTTCCATCCATCGGTGATCTCGAGGCCGTCGTTGGAGTTGTATTGGATAGTGTTATGGCTGATGTTGTTGTTGCCAAAGGAGACGAGATCGAGGCCGGACTGGGAGTTGTTGGAGATGGTGTTACCGCTGAGATCGCTGTCGGTCAGGCGGGCGTCGAGGCCGTCGTGGCCGTTGTGGCTGATGGTGTTGTTGTAGAGTTGGAGATGGTGGGCCTTACCGGAGGGTGTATGATCGATCCGGATGCCGTTGTATTGGTTGTTGGAGATCTGGTTGTTTTGGAGTAGGTTATGGCTGGATAATGAGCTGGAATAACTGTCGTCGGGGCCGAAGTACACCCCGTCCTCGTCGTTGTGGGTGATGGTGTTGTTCTGGAGGAGGTTGTGGTTGGAACGGTCGAACCGGATACCGTCGGCAGCGTTGTGGGTGATGGTGTTGTTCTGGAGGAGGTTGTGGTCGGACCAGTAGTGGAGTGCGATGGCGGGGTCGTCGTAGTCGATGCCGTTGTTGGAGATGGTGGAGTTCCGGACCGTGTTGCGGGCGGAAGCGTAGAGTAGTAGGGCGTGGTGGTCGTTGTCGTTGATCTGGGCGTTGGAGATGGTGTTGTGATGTGAGCGTTGGAGCTCGATGCCGTTGTGGTTCAAATAACCAGGCCGTCCGAGCGCGCTGATATTATTCAGTATATTGTAGTCGGAATGGTCGAGGTAGATATCAGAATCGCGGTTTTGGGAGGCGTTGACCCGCTCGACAGTGATGTTGCTGGAGTAGGCGACCAAGGCCACAACTAAGTTCGTCTATGACCACAAGGGCAACCTGATTCAGGAGACC
>CAZSUE010000053.1:0-8672 GCA_964609045.1 uncultured archaeon
CGCGCTCGGGCTCGGCATCGGGCTCGCGCTCATCGAGGCACTCTACTGGCTCCTCGCCGTTGCGCCCGCATACTGGTGGCTCTATGCGGCGGGCGGGTACTGGCTGCTCTCGGTGGTGATGGCGAAGCTCGCGCCGGTGCTCATCATGCCGCTCTTTTATACCCAGACACCACTCGAGGACGAGGCGCTTAAGAAGCGGCTCCAAGCGCTCGCCGCTCGGGAAGGATACGGATCGGTGCCGGTCTACATCATCGACCTCAGTCGCGAATCCAAGAAAGCGAATGCGGCGCTGACCGGGACGGGACGGACCCGTCGCGTCATCCTCACCGACACGCTGGTGGAGGATTATTCACCGGCGGAGATCGAGTCGGTGCTCGGGCACGAACTCGGCCATCATCACCATCATCATATTGCCAAGGGGATCCTCATCAACCTCGGCCTGATCCTCGCATCGTTCTGGTTCGTCCATACGCTGATCGGGTGGGCACTACCGCTGGCGAACCACTGGTTCCACCTCGATCTCGACGGCATCGCCGATATCGCGGCGTTCCCGCTCATCCTCCTCGCGCTCACCCTCTTCGGGTTGATCACGCTGCCGCTCGATAACGCGCTTTCACGCCGGTTCGAGCGTGAGGCGGACCGCTACGAGCTCGAAACGGTGCAACGACCGGATGCGTTCATCTCGTCCATGATCAAGCTCAGCGATCAGAACCTCTCCGATGTCGCGCCGCACCCCGTCGTCGAATGGTTCCTCTACTCACATCCGCCGGTGAAAGAGCGCATCGCCATGGCACAGAAGTATAGGGGTTCGGGTCTGAACGCAGCAGGACGCGACGAGTTGGTGGAGCAATGAGGAGAGGTATGAAGAAGAGAGGGCCGAAAGCCATTGGCTCGATATTGGATCAACCCGACCTGTGGAAGTACCCACATCTTTTAATAGAAGGTGCACATTAACACCCATCTCATAATGAGGGTCTGCCATGAAGATGCCTCGCAAAATTAAATGTTACTGTCCTTATTGTAAAACGCACACCACCCACGAGATCGAACGGGTCAAGAAACGAAAGGCGTCGGAACTGAAATGGGGTCAGCGGCGCTTCCGTCGCGTTACCGCCGGATATCGCGGTTTCCCGCGTGCCAAACCGAGCGGTGAGAAACCGACGCGGCGGATCTATATGCGCCGTCGGTGTAAGAAATGTAAGAAGGCGCACCAACCCAAGAGTTTCCGTGCCAAACATTTCGACCTCAAGGAGGTCTGAACCATGAGCAAACGCCCGATCATTACCAAACCCCGCTCACGATTCCTCAAGGTCCAATGCCTCGATTGCTCGCACGAACAGCCGATCTTCAGCAAGGTCTCCTCGACAGTGACCTGTGAAGTCTGTGGTGCGACCCTCGCGAGATCCACCGGTGGGAAGTCAACGATCAAAGGCCGTGTCAGAGGAGTGCTTGACTAATGGTCCGGTTACATGAATTCCCGATGGAAGACGAGCTCGTCATCGGCACCGTCAAATCGGTCAAAGGATTCGGCGCGTTCGTCACCCTCGATGAATACAAAGGGAAAGAGGGCTTCGTCCACATCGCCGAGGTCGCATCCGGCTGGGTCAAGTATATCCGCGATTATATCCGCGAGGGCCAGAAGGTCGTCTGTAAGGTCCAGCGGGTCAACCCGTCGAAGGGGCATATCGATCTCTCGCTCAAAGCGGTGAACGAACATCAACGCCGCGATAAGATCCAGGAATGGAAGAACGAGCAGAAAGCGGAGAAACTGTTCGAACTGGTCTGCGACCGGCTCGAGCGCGATATCGAGGATTGCTACCGCTCCTTCGGCAATGAGCTGGTCGAGGTCTTCGGCACGCTCTACGGTGCGTTCGAAGAATGTACCATCGACGAGAACGTGCTCGAGGAAGAGGAGTTCGAAGGTGACTGGATCGATGCCTTCGTCGAGGTGGCGCATGAGAACATCGTCCCGCCCTATGTCGACATCACCGGGTATGTGGAGCTGATGTGCCCTGCAAAGAACGGTATGGAACATATCAAGGAAGCGCTTCACCTCTGCGAAGGTGTCAACGACGATGTGACCATCGAGGCGCAATATGTCGGTGCGCCGCATTATCGATTGAAAGTGAACGCAACGGACTTCAAGACCGCCGAGGACCGACTCCGCGTAGCCGCGAAGCTCGCCATCGATTTCATCGTGGAACACGAGGGTGAAGGCGAGTTCCACCGAGAGTGGCCGGAACACTGACACCGTCGAACTTCCCAATGTGATCGTACAAAATGCCCGGCATCGCGTACCGATCCACCGATCACCATTCCACCAGCTGCCATGCCGATATCGATGTCGATACCGATAACGATACCACGATACCGATGCAGCTCAGAACGACGGTGAGGCAACAGCGACGGTGGCCAGTGCCAGTTCAGTTCACACATCGAGATGAGTGGTAACCACAACGCTACCGGTGACACGCACGGCCGTAACCGTAACCGTAACCATCGGAATGTGGAACCAACACCAACTGTAGTGGGACGGACGGATGCGAAATGCGAACGATAATCTACAAATGTACCCATTGCGACCGCTACACGCTCCAGAGGAGCTGCCCGGCGTGCGCCGAAGCGACGGTATCACCATTGCCACCGCGGTACTCGCCCGAGGACCGCTACGGCCACTACCGCCGCGAGCTGAAACGGCGAGTGAAGCGTGAAGCCGACTCGCGTACTGAGAGTTAGTCCCCCGAGATACGAACCCACGAATTCTAAACGAGTGAGGGTGAGTGAGTGAGTGAGTGGGACGAACACTTAAGTAGCGCGCCCCTATATATGCAGTTTCGATATCTGCGTGCGCTCTCAATAGAGATATCTGAACGAGCCCGAATACTATCGTGGCAGCGCGCTTCGGCTCACCTCCATCGGCAACAAAACCACCCGAACAGATCACCACATACATTACCACTGATCGATCTCTCTTTGATCCAAATCATTTTCGAACGGTGAACCGAATGGACCCAGTAATGATCAATATTCATGAAGAACCGGACCTCGAGCAACCGATCCTGATCGAAGGGCTCCCCGGCGTGGGCAACGTCGGGAAGCTCGCCGCCGAGCACCTCATCGATTCTATCGGCGCCACCAAGTTCGCCGATATCTATTCGCGGTATTTCCCGCCACAGGTGATCGTCGACGACGACGGCGTGATACGCCTCATCAACAACGAACTCTATTATTACCACTCCGACACAGAGGAGAAACGCGACCTCATCATCCTCGTGGGCGACACGCAGGGGATGAGCTCCGAAGGGCAGTACGAATTCTCATACCGCGTCCTCGACCTCGCCAAGAAGTACGGTGTGACACAGATCTTCACTCTCGGTGGGTACGGGCTGGGGCGCTTCGTCGAGCATCCACGCGTACTCGGCGCGGCCAGTTCCGAGGCGCTGGTAGAAGAGATGAAAGAGATCGGTGTCACCTTCGAGAAAGGCGAGCCGGGCTCCGGCATCGTCGGCGCGTCCGGACTCCTCCTCGGGCTCGGGAAGCTCTATGGCATCGACGGTGTCTGCCTCATGGGCGAGACCTCCGGCTATTTCGCCGATCCGAAGAGCGCCGAGGCGGTGCTGCGCATTCTCAGCAACGTGATGAATGTCACGGTCGATTACGAGGAGCTCCAGAACAAGGCGCTGCAGATCGAGAAGATCACCTCGAAGCTGGTCGATCACGAAACACAACAACCGGAAGCCAAACCGGAGGACCTCCGCTATATCGGGTGATGCCATGGAAGTCGGACTGGTCGGAAAGCCAAATGTGGGTAAGACCACCTTCTTTTCCGCTGCGACGCTCATCCCGGCCGAGATCGCGAACTATCCGTTCACCACCATCGAAGCGAACCGCGGCGTGACCTATGTCCGGACCGAGTGCGCCCACACCACACTGGGCGTCCAGTGCGAGCCGCGCAACTCGAAATGCGAGGACGGTATCCGGCTCGTACCCGTCGAGATGATCGACGTCGCCGGGCTCGTCCCCGATGCACATGCGGGCAAGGGGCTCGGCAACCAGTTCCTCAACGATCTCAGCCGTGCCAGCGCACTGATCCATATCATCGACGCCTCCGGTGGGACCGACCTCGAAGGGACGCCCTGCCCACGAGGCGCGCACGACCCGCTCGAGGATGTACGATTTCTCGAGACCGAGATCACCGAATGGATCGTCGGGATCATCAAGAAGGGTTGGCGACGGGTGGCAAAAGGCGCGGAGATGCGCGGGGAACGCCCGGAACGCATCATCGCCGAGCGGCTCACCGGACTGCGGGTCAACGAGCACCATATTGTCAACGCACTGCGCGCCATCGACCACCCGCCGCGACTGACGCAATGGTCCGACGAGCACATGCACGCACTGGGCGAGGCGGTCCGCCGCCTCGCAAAGCCGATGATCATCGCCGCGAACAAGTGGGACATCGCACCGGACGAGATCAAGGAGCGCCTCCTCGGACTCGAAGGGCGGATCGTGATCCCCACCTGTGCCGAGGTGGAGCTCGCGTTGCGCAAAGCGGACCACGCCGACTTTATCGATTACATGCTCGGCGCGGAGACCTTCACCGTCACCGCCGAGGACAAGCTCTCCAAAGCGCAACGAAACGGGCTCGATAAGATCCAGCATCTCCTCGCGTCGCTCGAGAGTACCGGTGTCCAGAACAGTATCGAAGCGGTGATCTTCGACCTGCTCGACCGCATCGCGGTCTATCCCGTCGAAAGCGAGACGCATTATACCGACCACGACGGGAATGTGCTCCCCGACGTCTATCTCCTCAAACGCGGTGCCAACGCGCGCGACCTCGCCTACAAGATCCATACCGACCTCGGCGAGGGGTTCATCCGCGCCATCGACGCAAGATCGAAACGCGTCGTCGGCGCAGACCACGCCCTCAAAAACGGTGATGTGATCAAGATCGTGTCGCATCAATGAGAGAGATCGGTGGGGTGCGGGCGGCGCGAGCGGTCGAGAGGGAACGAACAATAAAATATTTTAATTTATTTTGGACCCGCGCGCTTCTTCGACCGATCGGCGAGCGGCCGCATTGCGTTTGCGAGAATGTGTTCGAGAGAATGTGTTCGAGAGAATGTGCTCGAGAGAATGCGTTCGCGAGGACGTGCGCTACTTCCGTATTCAACTCCGCTTCTTCTTACTTTTCTTGCGCTTCAATAAACGCCGTCCGCGTCGCGTCTCCGCTTCGGCACGCCGCCGTCGGATCTCTTTGATCCGTTTCCTGCGATGTTTCAGCTCCTTTGCGGTCAGTGGCACCTTCTTGATCGTGGTCAGCTCGAGGTCGCACTCTTCGCAGACCTCGGCCTCTGGGTCGTTCTCGGTACCGCAGTTCCTGCAGCTATTATCGGCATCGAGAAACGCGGTGCCGCATTTCGGACATTTCTTCGCCGAATGACTGATCTTTTTCTCGCAGTTCGAACAGTAGTAGTGGAACGCCCAGACCGGTTTGCCGCGCTTCTTTCCGGCCCGTTTCGCACCGCCGCCCTCATCTTCCTCGTCCATTTCCTCATCCTCTTCTTCAGCGGCATGGACTTCCATCTCTTCGTCCATTTCCTCATCCACTTCCTCCTCCGCTCCCTTTTCTTCCTCTTCTTCAGTATCTTCGACGAAGACATCTTCGGGTGCGGGGCCTTCTTCGCCCTCCCTCTCTTCCGTCTCTTCCGCCTCTTCCATCTCTTCCATCTCTTCTTCTTCTTTTTCGTCCGTTCCCGCTTCTACAGCCGGTGCCCCTTCGGCTTCGTACTCCTCTTCTCCTTCCTCAGGCGCCTCCCCGGCTCCTTCCCCGGCGTCGGGCTCAGCACCATGCTCAGCACCATGCTCACGGTCTTCCTCTGCGTTTCCATCCGCGGCGGCCGGTTCCGCTTCACCCTCGGCCTCGCCCGCCGCTTCATCCGCTTCTTCCGCCCCTTCCTCTTCTTCTTCTTCTTCCAGCTCCGCTCCCGGTTCCACGGCGCCCGCTTTCGCGTCCTCTCTTGCACCCTCCTGAGCGTCCGGGGCCGATGCCGCAGCAGCCACCGCCGCAGCGGACGGACCACCTTCGCGCTGGAGGATGGGTGAGAGCTTCGCCTTCAAACTCGTCAGTCGCTCCTCGATGGAGCTGATCGTTTTTCGCCCCGATGAGACCGGTGCCGCCGCTTCTTCCGCCTCCTCCTCCTCTTGCTCCAAAATATCTTTGAGCACCTCTTCGGCCAGTTCCACCGTGATCTCGACATTGTTCAGCGACGAATACGCAGCGAGCTTGGTCAATGACCCTTCCAGTTCGCGGATGTTCGATTTGATATTGCTCGCGATGAGATGCATCACCTCGTCTGGAACCTCCAACTGGTCCTTCTTCGCCTTCCGACGAAGGATGATGATCTTCGTCTCCAGCGACGGCGGCTGGATATCGGTGATCAATCCACCCTCGAACCGGCTCCGGAGCCGCTCCTCCAACGGTTTGATCTCCTTCGGCGGCCGATCCGAGGTAAGACATATCTGCCGGTGCGCGGAGTAGAGCGAGTTGAAGGTATGGAAGAACTCCTCCTGCGTCGATTCCTTCCCTGCGAGGAACTGGATATCGTCGATGAGGAGCACGTCGATGGTGCGGTAGTAGTTCCGGAACGCGTCGAGCTTATCGTGGCTCAGCGCGTTGATGAGTTCGTTGGTGAATGTCTCGCAGGTGACATAGACGACCTTCTTCTTTGGGAGGTTCTGACGGATATGGTGGCCGATCGCGCACATCAGATGGGTCTTGCCCAGTCCCACCCCGCCGTAGATGAACAGCGGATTATACGCCTCCGCCGGTGCTTCTGCCACGGCGAGCGCTGCGGCATGTGTGAACCGGTTCGACGCGCCGACGACAAAGCTATCGAGCGAGAACTCTTCGATGATCTCGTCGCTGTGTTCGAACACCACCGCTCGAGCCGCTGCTTCCGCCGGCGAGCCCGAGGGCGCCTCACTTTCCGCCTCGCGCTCCACCTCGGCCGCTGGCTGCACCGCGGCGGCCACCCCCTTCGGGACGATCTCCACCCCGAGCTGTTCCTTCAATGTCCTAAACTGCTCGATGGCGCCACTGAGCGTTTCGTACGCTTGGATGGTGGTCTCGATCTCCGCCTCCAGCGCCTCGTCCAACGCCTCGGTCTTGAACCCTTCCTCACGCCACTGATCGCGCTCTTTGCGTATCTCGTCGCGCTTCGCCCATTCCTCTTCGATGGTCGCCGTGAGAGAGGCGACCGCGTTCTCGAGCTTTTCGAGCCGGTCCGGATCCTTCATCAGCGCACCGACCTCTTCCATCTCCTCCTCGTGCCAGCGCGTGTCGATGGCGTCGAGATCGGCTTCGAGCTCTGCGATACGGTTCAGATCGCGCTGATACGACTCGATCTGTTCCTCCACCTCACTCAGTGGGTTGTCCATGACACCCTCCAGCCGCGAAGTGTTCAGCCCCTCGTTCTCCCATGCTTCGATCAGTTCCTCGATGTCGGTGCGGCGGGTCCGGTCCTCTTCGATCGCCAGCTCCAGATCGTGCATCTCGCTGACGATCTCGGCGATGGCGTCGGGATCGTTCAACCGCTCGGAGATCGCCGCGGTCCTCTCCTCGAACCATCGATCATCCATCTCATCGAGCTTCTCCCCCAGCTCGCGGAGCCGTTGGAGGTCGTCCATGAAACCGGTGAAGGTCTCCCAGAGCGTGTCGATCGGCTCCTGGAGCACCGCTTCGAGACGCTGGACATTGATCCCATCCTCGCGCCATTCTTCGATCCGTTTCGCGAGCTCCGCGCGCTTGAGCCCCTCCTCGCGCAGCTCTTCTTCGAATCTCCAGTTCCTCACGCAACGGCTCGAGCTGTTCGGGGTCCTTGAGCTTCGCGGTGATCGATTCGACCTCACCCTCGTGGCCGATGATGGTGAGACTGTCGAACCGCTCTTGAAGCTCCTCCAGTTCCTGGATACGGTCCATATACTCCGCGATCAACTCCCAGATCGTATCGAGACGATCGTCGAGCACCGCTTCGATCTTTTCGACATTATATCCCGCTTCGTTCCAGTTCGTCACCTGGCTTCGGAACTGATCGCGTTTCGCCGACTCCGCTTCGATGGTCGATTCCAGCTCCTCGAGTCGTGCGGCGATCTCGTCGAGCAGTTCCGGGTTCATCAATACATTCTCGAGCTGCTCCGCCTCTTCCTCGTGCCACTTTGTATCGAGCGCTTCGAGCCGTTCACGATATTTCGCAAGCGTCTCGAGGTCTGAGCGGTACTGCTCATAGAGCGCCTCCAGCTGTTCCATCGGCTCGTCGAGCACATCGTCGAACCGTTCGACATTGTACCCTTCTTCACGCCACGATTCTACTGTGGATTTGATCTCATCGCGGCGTGCGGCTTCTTCTTCCAGCGTTGTTTTCAACGCTTCGACCTCTTCCTCCAGCGCTTCGACCCGGTGCGGATCGTCCAGCTTCGACTCGATCGATCCGACCTCGTCCTCGTGGCCGATGATCGTCAGCGTTTCAAACTCATTCCGGCACCGCTCCAACCGCTGCACCTTGGCGGAGAAGATGCCGAACTGCTCGGCGAGGACGGCGAACGCATCGTTGATCACCTCCTGCATACTGCTGACATCGATCCCTTCGCTGGCCCATTCGAGGAGCTGGGCCTTG
>CAZSUE010000053.1:8682-13735 GCA_964609045.1 uncultured archaeon
TGACCTCGTCCCGCTCTTGCTCCTCGCGCTCGATCGTTTCAGCGAGGGAGCGATACGCAGTCTCGAGCTCGTCAAGCGCGTCGGGGTCGTTCAATAGCCTCTCGAGCCGCTCGCGTTCCTCTTCATGGCCTCTGAACTCGAGCGCGTCGTAACGTTCGCGATACTCGCTCAATTGCTGGAGGTCGTCCATGTACCCGGTGAAGGTCTCCCAGAGCTCGCCCATGGGCGCCTTCAGGCTCTCTTCCAAGCGCGAGACATTGTATCCCTCCTCGCGCCAGGTATCGACCCGTTTTTTCAGCTCCTCGCGCTTCTCCGCTTCTTCTTCGAGCACACGCTGGAGCGTCTCGAGCTTCTCCCGCGCAGTATCGGCGAGTCCCGGGCCGTCCAAAAGCTCGGTAATGGCCGCGACCTCGTCCTCGTGGCCGATGACCTCCAGCTCCTCGAGCTCCGCCTTCAGCGTATCGAGGCGGTCTATCCCCTCGCGATATTGCTCCACCGTGGCGTTCAGTTCGTCGAGGTCCGCTTCCAGTGCCTCCTCGAGCGAACCGGTCCGATAACCCGCGTCACGGTACTCCTCGACGAGCGCACGGACCTCTTCACGCCGCGCGCGATCCGCCTCGATAGCGTCCTCGAGCTCGTCCAATCGCGATCCGATCTCGTCGTAGCGCGCGGGGTCCTTCATCTGCGCGAGGATCTCCTCGCGCTCGGATTCGAAATAGGTGGTATCGAGCGCTTCGAGCATGGCGGTCAGCTCGCGACCGCGTTTCAGCGCGGCGCGATACTCGTCCACCGCCTCTTCGATCATCGGGAGCGGTTCTTCGAAGATGCCGTCGAGCGGAGCGGTATTGAACCCCTCCTCGGCCCATCTCTCCACCTGCTCCTTCAACTCACTCTTGCGCGCTTCATCCTTGGCCAGTGCTTCGTCGAGCTCCTCGAATGCGGCGTCGATGGCGTCGATGGCGTCCGGGTCTTTCAGCCGCTCGGTGATCTTGGCGACGATATCATCGTGGCCGTAGACGTCGAGTTCGTCCAATCGCTCCTCGAACTCGGTGAGCCGTTCCATATCCTCCGTGTAACCGGTGAATGCATCCCATGCATCGTCGAGGTTGCCCTCAACTGCATCTTCGACGCGTGCGACATTATATCCCTCCTCGCGCCATTGGTCGATCTTCTGGCGCAGCGCGTTCCGGCGCAGTTCTTCGGTCTCGATAAGCTCTTCCAGCGCCCCGTATTCCTCACGGATCTTATCCAGTCTGTCGGGATCGTGGAGCATATCGCGGATCGATGCGACCTCGTCGCCGTATTTTTCGACATCCACTGCGTCGAGCTTCTCGTCGTACTCCTTCAATTGATCGATATCGTCCTGGAATTCCATGAACGATTCGCGAAGAAGGTCGAAGTCTTTTTTCTCCAGTACCTTTTCCACGCGCGTGACCGAATAACCCTGCTCCTTCCAATGCTCGATATGCGTGAGGAATTGATCCTTCTGTTCTTCGAACTCGCGGCGCTTTTGTTCCGCTTCCTCTTCTTCGGTATAGATCGCCGCGATATCGAATTCGGTCTCGTCGAGCTTCGCCTTCGGAAAATAAAGTACCATCAGACTGGTATCCACTGATCCGTGCAGTTCGTAGATTGCCGTACGGTCCAACGCGGAGCGCAGCACCGGTCGTAATGCATCGGCGCCGAAGGATTTCTTCTCGCCCTCAAATATCGTGAGGACCAGCGCACCTTCTTGATAGACGAGGTAGCCGTTGATCTGGGTATCGGTATCGGTATCGGTATCGGCATCGGCATCGGCCGGATCCGTGACGATCTTGATATAGCCGTCGAAGGCGTCGTCCTTCAGTTCGGCGATGATATCTAATAATGAGCGTTCAGTAGGTTCATATGTGGCAACGATCTTGCCTTTGGGTAATTTCAACGATTTGCACCCCCAGCCCCAACACTTGAAACAACACGACGGGCTATTTATAGCCTCGGGCGGGCATCGGCCAGCAATATGTTCGAACAAGCGGGTTCTGTCTTAGACAGGGTCGGTAAACGCCCGAACGATCTTCGATGTTCATATGTATATTTATTACCAACGATAATGCGGCGATCAAGGGTTGGGTTGGAATGAAGCATGAGTGGTACGAGGATATGAGACCGAGCGTGGATTGAGAACTGCCTGCAGCCCACTTCGGGCACTGGCGGACCATTGTCGAACCGTAGCGACAGAGGTGTGTCCGAAAGCGAGCATGGAAATGCAACAATGACCGACGGAGAGCGATACCCCACTGGTCCCACTGGTCCCACTGGTCCCACTTGATGGAATGGTTATCTATTGCTGTTAATATGGTCCGTTTCCAGATCAACTGATGATGTGGATGCTCTGAACTATTTTTTTCCCTATTAAACATTTCCGCGCAGGACTCATACTCTGGAATAAACTGTCACTTCCCACCGGAGAACTATCGTTGCGCGCCGCGTGATCGACATGTCGACCGTTCGGTACACTCGCCGACCACTGGCGTGCACATCATCTGTTCGAGCAGTTCGCGATCATTCTCCTTCACCTGCGCCAGCGCCCACATCAGCTTCACATAGGCGGTCGACGGTAACATATCGCCGCCCGGGATCACCCCCGCCTCGAGGAGCTTTCGACCGGTGGCGTAGACACGCAGGTCGACCCTCCCGAAAAGGCACCCGCTCGTCATCACCACAGAACCACCGTTCTCGATATAGGCCCTGATCGCGGGTATGAGCGCGGTGGGGACATGCCCGAGACCGGTGCCCGCCACGACGATCGCACGATTGTGCGATGCGAGCGCGTTGAACTGCGCGATATCGAGCCCTGGATAGCTCCATAATAACGCCACCGCCGGCTCGAGCGCCGACGAAACGCGCACCGGACCCGCGGCGCGGGTACGACACTGCTCCGAAAGGCGGACCCTCCCCTCCTCGACCCGTCCGAGCGGCTCGGCGCCGATGGTCGAAAACGCGTCCCGGCGGCTACTATGCATCTTCCGCACCCGTGTGCCGCGATGGAGTGCCACCGTCGTGTCTGAAAGCCCTCCATGCATCGCCACGACTACCTCCCCGAGATTTGCCGTCTCGGCCACCGTAAGTGCGGCGCGGAGGTTGAGCGCGGCATCGGAGGACGGGCGGTCGGCGGAGCGTTGCGCACCGACGAGGATCACGGGAGAGGGAAGATCCCGCAGCAAGAACGAGAGCGCGGCGGCAGTATACGCCAGCGTATCGGTTCCGTGGGTGACGATCACGCCGGAGACGCCCGAATCGATCTCTTCGGCGACCGCATTTGCAAGCCGCGTCCATAACGCGCAGTCCACATCCTCGCCGAAACGATCGGAGAGCACCCGTGCGCAAATACGCTCTCGTGCGTCCTCCAACGGCAACGCTGCGAGCAGTTCAGCGGTGCTGCGGGTCGGCCGCACGGCGCCGGTCCGATACTCGAGGCTGCTGGCGATGGTCCCGCCCACGCCGAGGAGCGCCACGGGCGATCCGTCCGGTGGACGAGGCGAGGGTCCCAGCTCCAAGCCTGGGTCCAGCCCCGCCGCGCCGGAGGACCGGATGACGGGCGGTCCGTTCGCCGGCGGACCGCGCTCGAGCACCTCGATGGACAGATCGTCGCAGAGCTCGATGCCGATATTGTACCCATTATCGAGCTTGAGTGTGAATACCTCGGGAGCGCTGAAGCGATGGTGCGGGAGGAGGATGCCTCGATAGCAAACGCGTTCGCCGTCTCGATCCACTACCACGTGGATACGATCGCCGACGGTGGCTCCATATGATCGCTCGAGCTGCTTAAGTACTGCATCGTCTGTCATTTGACCGCGGGATCTAGCGCCCGGCGGAATTTAAATGCATTGTCCGTTCCCGTCCCTCTCTCGTCTCTCTCGTCTCTCTCGTCCCTCTCGTCCCTCTCCGCCCGACCGAACGATAATTTATAGTATAGTAGCTCGATCGACGATACCGATAGAAAAGGGGGGGCCACACCGATCTACGACGCTGACGACCCGCTCACCGGCTATGCCCGCGCGCTCTATCACGGCTGCGGCTATCGCGAGGAGGAGCTCGACCGACCGCACATCGGCATCGCGAACTCACCGACCACGGCGAACCCCGGTCATATCCATCTCGGCGGTTTGGCACGCGCCGTGGCCGACGGGGTGCGCAGTGCGGGTGGCACGCCGTTCCATTTCAATACCATCGCGATCTGCGACGGAGTAGCGAATTCCGGGACCCATTCGCACTTCGTGCTCCCGTCACGCGAGGCGATCGCCAACAGCATCGAAGCCATGGTCGCTGCGCACGAGTTCGACGGGGTCGTATTCCTCGCCTCCTGTGACAAGATCCTTCCGGGGATGCTCATGGCTGCCGCGCGGCTCGATCGGCCTACCGCATTCGTCACTGGCGGGATCATGCCCGCGAAACGGTTTGCAGACGGAACGGTCCGCGTCACCTCGGATATCAAAGAGGCGATCGGCGCATTCGACCGCGGTGCGATCTCGCGCCAGCAGTTCGACGCGATCGTCGGCCGGACCTGCCCCGGGCCGGGTGCATGTAATATGATGGGGACGGCAAACACGCTCGCGAGCATGGTGGAGGCGCTCGGGCTCTCACTCCCCGGTGGCGCGTTCCTCCCTGCCAGCAGCGCCGAAAAGGTCATTCAAGCACGGCGCACCGGCGAGTGCATCATGAGGTGCGTTCATATGGAACGGACCGCACGCCAGTTCATCACCGCCGCCGCGCTGACCAACGCGATCCGGGTGGGACTCGCATCGGGTGGCTCGTCGAACATGATCCTCCACGCGCTCGCCATCGCCTATGAGATCGGGCTGGAATGGGACCATTTCATCTTCGACGCGCTCAGTCGGAGCACGCCGCTCCTCGCGCGGTTCAAGCCGGCCAGTGATCTGACGCTCACCGCGTATCACCGCGCAGGGGGGGTGTATGCTCTGCTCCGCGAGCTCGCGGCGCTCGATAATATCGATCGTTCCACACCGGTGATCACCGGTGAGACATTGGCCGACCTTCTCGGGAGCGATCCTCG
>CAZSUE010000054.1:0-6128 GCA_964609045.1 uncultured archaeon
TAATTGGAGACGGTCAGGGGTGAGGAAAATAGGGACAGGGGCGCCGATCGTGGGCGCTCGCGCAGTGCAAGAGGTCTTTTCTCCATTAGCGCGGCCTACCAACTACCTTCACTATCTGCCTGTTACATGATCGTTATGCAATAGCCGGATACCCAAATCTGGATGCAATGCAACCTCGCGTACGCGACAGTTCGTGGTTGACTTGACACGATCATGTGCCCCACTAGATATTTATAGCCGCCGCGGACTCCTGGAGCCCATGTCCCAAACCAGCCCCGGCGCCGCAACGCACACCGCGGCGGCGCCGCACAAGATTATCTACGATACGGTGCACGGCAGTTTGCGTTTCGACGGGCTTTTTTTCGAGCTGCTCGATACGCCCGAGCTACAGAAGCTCCATAATATCCGACAGCTCGGGTTCGCATACCTCGTCTTTCCCGGCGCGAACCACACCCGCATCGAGCACTCCATGGGCGCCTGGCACATCGCGGGCCAGATGGCGGGTGCGCTGGAGCTCGACGCGCACGAATCGCTCCTCGTGCGCGCCGCGGCGCTGCTGCACGATGTCGGGCACGGACCGTACTCGCATACGCTCGAATATATCCTCCATTCCAAGCTCGATATCGATCATATGGCGGTGACGAAGGGGATCATCACCGGCGAGTACGAGGTGCTGAAGGAAAGCGAGGCGGAGGTCTTTGCCGACGAGGCGCGCGTGCCGGCGCTCCTCGAA
The DNA here is from genome assembly GCA_964609045.1 of uncultured archaeon. Classification (GTDB taxonomy): domain Archaea; phylum Thermoplasmatota; class Penumbrarchaeia; order CAZSUE01; family CAZSUE01; genus CAZSUE01. Next base: position 734 of record CAZSUE010000054.1, read on the forward strand.
CGCTACGACCTCGACCCGTACGAAGTGGCGGCGCTGATCACCGGCGAGGAGGACGGCGGAGGGGTGAACGGACCGTCCACGAAGCGGTATCTCCCGCAGATCATCCACAGCGCCATCGATTGCGACCAGATCGATTACCTCCTCCGCGATGCGTACAACACCGGTGTGGCATGGGGCACCATCGACGCGCATCGTCTCGAAAAGACGCTCCTACGGCATAATGACGAACTGGTGGTCGATAAGAGCGGGATCACCGCGGTGGAGGGGATGCTCGTCGCGCGCGCGCTGATGTATTCGTCGGTCTATTTCCATCATACCGTGCGCATCGCGGAGCAGATGCTTGCACGCGCGGTGGAGCGGGTGATGGATCGTGAGATGCTCGATATCCAGCGGCTCATCGACTCCGAGCTCATGGAGATGCTGAAGGGGTACGGCGGGTATCCGCGCGAGATCGCATTGCGGCTCCAGTATCGGCAGCTCTATAAACAAGTGGAGGTCGTGCCGCTTTCCGAACTGGATAAGAGCGAACGCGTCGCGCTCCTCGAGATCTCGGACTGGGAATCGCGCAGCGCCATCGAGCGCGAGGTGTGCACGCACGCCGGTGTCCCGGACGGTACGGTGATCATCGACACGCCAGCGAAAGAATTACTCCTCTCCGAGCCGCGGATCCATAAGACCGATGTGCAGATTTATGATGACGGGCGCGTGCGGCCGCTTTCGAAATTGAGCCCGCTGGCGCGTGCGCTCGAGCAGCGGCAGGTGTCGGACTGGGCGCTCATGGTCGCCGCGCCGCCGAAGTATCACGCCGATATCGCGGGCGTGACGCGGAAGATGATTTTCGGCTGAGCGCCTGCGCTCCACAGCGGCTGCGCTCTTCATCGGGTTGGACCCGTCGGCGGCGGACGAGACTGAGACTGAGACTAAGACCGAGGTTGAGCCGATGAGCCGGCGTTGCAACTCATAGGAGGTTGCGGTCGTCGGTCGTCGGACCGCGGGAACATTAATCTGTATGCACCAGGAAAATTTACGACCCCAAAGGTAGCGGGAAGTCGGATCGGGGACATGGCCGGTACTGGGCATTTTGGTGCCGTTAAAACGATCTCCAGACCATCGACGAAGTACACGCTTCCATTCCAGTTGATCTCGGTCTTCGAAACGAAAAGTGGGGCCAATGGGCGAGCGATGGGGCGAGCGATGGGGAAACCGCCGGAGAAATGCTAAGAGCTCTTTTCCTATTCGTTATGCCGGCCAAAGCGTCGGGTTGGGTTGTTATAGTACAGTCGATCGATCCATCTTGCCACTGGCAAACGGCGCTGCAACCGCGGTGCCCCGACAATAGCTGCGTTCGTTCCAAATACAGTGAAACAAAAACTCCTATTGGTGTTGTCTGTGAAGGAGTTATTGTCACATTATGACAAAGTGTCGAGGTCCTCGATTGTAGCACCATAACGCAAATGAAAAACGATCGGGGGTGGGGCGGACGTGCCATTCGCTCCAGACCATTTGCCACATGCCACACCCTTCGCCGTCCTCGCCAGTCCTCCCGCACCCTTCCCGCAGTCCTCTCCAACGCTTGCGAGGTCGTTACCGCCGTTGCACGATCTTCTTCCCGAAGGGCCAGCGTCCGTGTGGCAGGTGGGTGAACCGTTCGTCGAGCGCGCCGTTCCATAGATAGAGATAGACTTCACCGACCCGCGCCCGCCGAAAGAGGTGGGGGGCACCTTCGACCTCGTCCAGCTCATCGAGGAGCGATCGAGGCATCTCATAGACCTCGCAGTGTACCACCGCCGTTTTGTCGACGGCGTATTCGTCCGGTACCTTCTCCAGCGGCACCGCCGCAGGATAGCCGAACGGTGTGGCAAAAAGCGCGTAGCCGGGGATCGCCCGCCGCTCGACGAACCTGACCGCATCCCGCTCCAATAGACCGTGCCGCCGCTGTCCGCGTTTCAATGTCCCATAGACCGCGACGCGCGCCCGGTTCGCACCGGTCAGCCGGAGATAGTGGAGATAATCGGTATCGAACCCGTGATGCATCCCTTCGGTCTGGATATGGGCGAGATAGCGCTTAGACGGCGCGATGAAATTGCCAGGGTCGCTGACGCGATAGGCGAACGCCTCGACGATCGCGCCGTACGCTACCGCTGCGACGCGGACGCGGACGCGCTGGTAACGCCCTTTCACCACTTTTTTCGCACGGTCGAGGAGGGTAAGCGCGTCGGAGCCCCCACAGAGCGTATAGAGCACACCCTCCACGACATCGCCGTCGGCGGGGACGATATCCGCCACACCACAGTCCCACCGCGACGAATAGTGATCGAACGCGATGCGCCAGTCACGGAGAAACCCGAGACTGGTATTGCGATAGCCTACGCCGTATCCGTGCATCCGCGCCGGTGCGAGGTCGGCACCGTAGGCGAAATAAGAACGCTCCGGCCCCATGAACGATCACATCATCGGTCTAGCTATCTATCTATCTAGCTATCTAGCTATCTATCTAGCTAGCTAGTTAGCTGACTAGGCTCATTTCCATAGCCTCGCGCAGGCGACGACGACGGGATACGACACGATGGGACTGGCCAGAGAGCCGGGGGCCGCGGGGCTGGGCGCTGAGATGTGCGAGATCGGGTACGAGAGCTGCATGCTCGGTCGTCTCGGCCTTCGTCTTTCGTTTAGTCTTCCTTGAGCGCCGCGGCCTCTTCCTCTGTCCGCTCACGCAGCGTCAGTGCGCCCGAGGGACACCGCAGCGTGCACATCCCACACCCGATACACAGCTCGGCGTCGATGAGCGGGTGCTTCTCCTCGTCGAGCTCGATGGCGAGGTACGGACAGCGCGTACAGTTACCGCAGCTGACGCAGATATCCTCGTCCACCGACGATATCTTCTTCTCCGGCGAGAGATCCATGAAATCGGTAACCGGATCCGGTGCGAGATAGCCGATGAGCGCTTCGACCGAGTCGAACCCGCGCGCCTTCATGAGATGGCTCAGCCCTTCACAGAGCTCGGCGTGGATGCCGTAGCCGTACTTTTCAACGATGGTACAGACCTGGACGCTGTTCGTCCCGAGCGCAAGAAAGTTTGCCGCACCAATATAATCCATCACACCGCCGTTACCGGAGACGGTCACGCCCGCGCCGGCGACGCTGGCCAGCGTATTGTACGAGATGGGGAGAACCCCCTCGCCGCTCATGCCGAAGAGTATCGCCTCGTCCCACGCGGCATCGTCGCCCTCGTCATTCTTGCCTTCGCGGAACGAGAGCACGGGGAAGGTATTGGCCAGCGTCACACCCGCTTTCTTCTCCGGGTAGCGGTCGAACACACCTTTGATCGCCCTCATGATCTTCATGATCGAGGTCACGGCGCCGGTGAGCTTGAACAGTTTTGGGACATCGGGGTCGGAGACCTCCATGACCCAGTCGATGATCTTTGCGGTGAGCGGCGCGCTTTGCGAGACGATGTCGCCCTCGGTCCCTTCTCCGCCCTGCGGGCATGAAAGCGAGTACTCGATGCCCATGGCGCCTGCATCCTCCAATTTCTTCGTATTGCTCTGCCACTGCGCCTTGTCGGCCTCGTCGTCGCCGGTGACCGGGCCGCCGGTGCTCGCCATGGTGAGCCGGTCCGGGTACTCCTCCACGAGCCGCCGCACCTCGCCACAGACTCGATCCAGCGCATGGCCGGAGACATTATCGCAGTTGCCGAAGGTCGAGTCATCGTATTTCGTCATATATTCGCCGGGGATATGGATCGGCACATCGTCGAACGCGGTCTTCATGATCCCGCCGGCCCAACCTGCCTCATATGCGAGCTTCATCTGCTCGTAGCCGTCGGACGGCGGTGCGGCGGAGAGGAGGAACGGCGAGCGTATCTCGCGCCCGAAGAATGTGGTGGAGACCGGCACGGGAAGATGGTCGTAGCCGTCCACTGGCTCGTGGCTCTTGACCGCGGACTCGAAGAGCGGCTCGCCGATCCCTTCCAATGCGGCGTCGAGCGCTACCGCGGCGTTCTTCCCCGCCGCCACCGCCTCGACCACGGTGGTGGGCCCGTTGACGCAATCACCGGCGTAGAAGACGCGTTCGTGCTCGATGCGGTCGAGTCCCGCACGGTTCCCGATGGCGATGATCACATCGTCGATATCGTCGCGCACCGCGTCGGTGCCGTCGACATCGCTGATCGCGCCGAGGCTGAACGGCGCATCGGGCGGGAGCGAGATCTTGATCGTCTCCAGCCCGGCGAACGCACCGTCATCGTCCCGCTTGAGCGCGGTGACCTTGATCCGTCCGTCGACGTCGATACAATATTCCTCGATGAGCGCGCGCTCCTTCTTCGTCAGCGGCATCTCGCTCCAGTTCTCCAGCGCGAACATCTCCACGCACTCCGTCCCGTGGCTCTTGAGCGTGATGGCGCAATCGGTGGCGATCGCGCCGCCGCCGATCACCGCGATCTTGCCCATAAAGCGCGTATCGTACTGGAGCGGGTCGTCGAGGTAATCGGTGCCGTACACGGCGAGCTCTTCGTTGCGGATGCCCATCTGGATCGGCTGGGGGAGACCGGTGGCGACGATGACCGCCTCATGATCGTGCTCGTCGAGGAGCGTCGTTGGGTCGTTGGCGTCGCGTTCAGCGGCGCCGTGGAAGGTGATGCTCCCGAGTTCGAGGAGGAACTCGATATCGGTCTCGAGGACCTCGCTGGGGAGCCGGCTGTCCGGTATCCAGCGACATGCGCCGCCCGGCTCCTCGTTGCGGTCGTAGAGATCGACACGATAGCCCTTCTGGCTCAGCATCGCCGCCGCGCTGAGCCCTGCGGGCCCCGCGCCGATGATCGCAACCGACCGCCCGTTCGGTTCCGATGGATCGAACGCCGGTATCAGCTCCATTGCCTTGGCCTTTGCGACGATGGTCGCTTGGACCTCCGGTATGAGGATGGCACCGTCGATATCTTTCCGCGGGCATTTCGCCATACAGTGTCGATCGGGGCAGACCACCCCGCAGACGCCGCCTAGCGGATTAAATTCGAGGATATGTGCAGCCGAGCGGCGGATATCCTCGTCCCGCATCATCTTGACCGCCATGATGAACTCCGCCGCGGAGCAATCGGCGGGGCAGCCGTCCTTACAGGGTTTCTCCGCGCAGTATTCACAGCGGTCCAGTTCCAGTTCCAGTTCCTTGTCGGTTAAAAAGAAATTGCGATCGAGCATCGTGGTCCCTCATCGTATTATTTCGGCAGAGCGGTAGCAACCATCGGGGATAAAGAGCAGCTTTGCGTCGGCACCGTCGCGAATCCTATCGTCGAGGGAGATAACGTTCATACTATATGGTGCTTCGGTGGCGGGAGAGGGAGGGGAGGTAAAGTGTGAAGTGTGAAGTGTAAAGTGTGAAGTGTGAAGTGTAAAGTGTGAAG
>CAZSUE010000054.1:6228-13596 GCA_964609045.1 uncultured archaeon
GTAAAGTGTGAAGTGTGAAGTGTAAAGTGTGAAGTGTGAAGTGTAAAGTGTGAAGGTAAAGTGTGAAGGTAAAGTGTGAAGTGTGAAGTGGGGGGGTAATGTGTGGCTGACCGAGAACGATGGTGCGGTGGAGCCTATATTTATGTTTTGCCCGAAAAGGTCAAGTACTAAAACTTCGGGCACCCGATACGAAATGGGTTGTCGGTCAGCCTCAATGTGTAAAGTGTGAAGTGGGGGGCAATGGGCGCGAAAGCGGGTAGAAGGTGATGCATGAAATAAAAAGAGGATAATGTGCGGATCGGCTCCGATACCGGCGCGATCGACATCGTACTGTACTCGACCCCAAAGAGCGCGTTCGTGGCGCTCGGTACTCGGTACTCGGTACTGGGTGTTCAATGATCAGTTCTTGGCTCTGCGCGCTCTGCTCCTCGTCCTCTGCTTGTGGCCATTATTTGAAGACCTTCACGATCTCCATGGAAAAATCGCGGTTTCGCGCGCTATGCGTCAGCCACCCGAGCGAGATGATATCGGGGAACTCGGCATACTCGTGGATATTTTCCGGCGTCATTCCGCCCGATACCTCGACGATGATGCGCCGATCGACGCTCCGCACGACCTTACATCCCTCGGCCACCTCCCATGGCTTCATATTATCGAGCATGATGATATCGGCGCCGTGCTCCGCGGCGAGTTTCGCGTCGTCGAGCGTCTCCACCTCCACCTCGATCTTGCGTGTGAACGAGACACGGCGCGCGCGTTTCAGCGCCTCCGGGATCGACCCCACGATCTTGAGATGGTTGTCTTTGATCAGGACCGCGTCGTCGAGCCGGTACCGATGCGGGTCGCCGCCGCCGAGGATCACCGCCTTTTTCTCGTAATAGCGGAACCCGGGCGTCGTCTTCCGCGTCGCCGCGATCTTGACGGCGGGATTGACCTTCCGCGCGCGTTCGAGCACTTCGCGCGTCACCGTGGCGATCCCGCTCATGCGCCCGATGAAATTGAGCGCGAGCCGTTCGCCGGTGAGGATCGCCGCGGCGTCGCCCTCGACGCGGAGCACCTCGGTCTCCGGTGCGATGGCGTCGCCGTCGTCCACCTCGGTTCGCGGCTGCGCGCCGAGCTGTGAGAAGATCTCCACCGCCTCGTCCAGTCCGGCCACCACCGCCGGTTCACGATTCACGATCCGTGCATCCACGAGCACCGACCCGATGAGGGTGTCGGTGGTGATATCGCCAAATCCGATATCCTCGTCGAGGAACTCCGAGATATTCAGCCCCAAGCTCATATCTACCGTCGCCTCCGCCATCAAACTATTATCCGCCGCGCTTTTTGACCAGTTCGTAATAGTTCCGGATGAAATGTTTGATCACCGTCTTCAGCCCCTCGCGAAGCGCGGTCTTGCTCACTTCATCCGCCTCGAACTTCAGCGCGATATCCTTCGGCAGCGATACGATCTTGGCACTGGCGCGCACCACGCGCCAGCCGTCCTTCCCGATATCGACATGCACGATGAGCACCGGCGGCGCACTCATCTTGATCGGCACGCGCGAGAGCGTGAACTCGATGGTATAATACGCATAACTGGCATCGGCGCTACGGCGGTTCTTCGGCGGGACGATGTACGATTTCTCCTTGATACGCGGATAATCGTCCCCCGGTATCGCCAGTTCGGAGCGCACATCCTCGAAGAGCGGCATGAGCAGCGCCTTCGCCTCGGCAATGGAGATCTTGGGCGGCTTGCCTTTGTCCGCTTCCTTCGCCTCCTTCGCGCGCCGCTTCGCATCGAGCGTCTCCTCCGCCTCCTCTTTCGCAGCCCGGATCTCATCCAACCAACCGGCCATGGGATTCACCGCGCGGAGAACGCGTTCCTATCGTAAATAGTTGTTGTCGAGGGGCGTTTCGGTCGAATCCACGCCGCGCTCACATCTCCTCGGGCGCGGTGATCCCAATAAGGTTCAGCACGCGTTCGAGCGCGCATCGCACCGCGTCGACGAGCACCAAGCGCGATGCGCGCGTGGGCGCATCGTCGGCATGGATCACCGGGCATTCGCGATAGAATGCGTTGAATCGTGAGGACAGCTCGTGCGCGTATTCCGTGAGGAGGTGCGGCGCGCGGTCCATGGCGCACGCTCGCACCACGCGCGGGAACCCAGCGAGCGAGCGGATGAGTCCGTAGGCATATGGATCGGTCAAGGTCTCGGCGTGCCACGCCTGCGATTCGTCAGTGTGTCGTGCACCTGGCTCCACCTGCGCCTTGCGAATGATGGAGCATGCCCGTGCGTGGGCGTACTGGACGAACGGCGCGGAATCGCCGTCGAAATTGAGCGCCTCCTCCCATTTGAAGGTGATCTTCTTTTCCGGCTTCACGCGGATGATATTGTATCGTAACGCACCGAGCCCGACGATCTCGGCGATGGCTTCGATCCGTTCCTCGTCCAGTTCATCGCGCCGTTTCTCGACCTCCTTTCGCGCTTGGTACACCGCTTCCGCCATGAGGTCGTCGAGGTAGACGACACGCGCTTGTCGCGTCGACATCCGTCCCTCGGGGAGCGAGACGAACGAGTAGAAGATCGATTCTGGGAGGCGCGCGGGATCGACGCCGATCAGCTCAAGCGCGATGCCGAGCTGCTGTGCCTGAAGCCGATGATCCTCGCCGAGGATATTGATGGCGCGGTCGCATCTTCGCAGCTTGGTGAGATGGTACCCGAGATCGCGGGTGGTATAAAGCGAGGTGCCGTCGCTGCGCGTGTAGACGAACTTCGTATTCCGCCCGGCGACGCCCAGCTCACCCATCTCGATGTAGCGCGCGCCGTCGGGCTCGGTGTGCGAGTACTCGCTCTCGCTCAATTTCGCGATCACCTCGTCCACCGCCCCGTCGAGGAGGCTCTCCGATTCGTACACGAACCGGTCCAGCGAAATATTGAGCCGTTGCAGCGACTGCTTCATCCCGCCGAGCACATTTTCGCAGGTGGCGCGCACGCTTCGCGCGATCTTGATAATGCGCTCCTCCGGCGCGTCCTCCTCCGCTTCAATTGCAGTATCTCTCTTAGCACCAGTATCAGTATCAGTATCAGAATCAGTGTCTATACCAGTTCCCGTTGCGGTTTCTGTCGCTATTGCGGTTGCGGTTTCGCGCTCTGCGAACTGGCGCTGGCGCTCCAATAGACGGAGGATGGCGTTGATCTCCTCCTCGATGGTGGGGTCGGCCTCCATCATACGGTTCGCCTGCTGGTAATAGCTCACGAGCCGATGATCGGGCTTATCGGAGAGCGTGAGCGCGAGCGTCTCTTCAATTTTATTTTCATTTTCATCTCTATCGGTCGAACCCGGATCGGACCGCGCCAGGTCGTCCTCGTCGAGTTCCATCACGCCCCAGGTCAATATCGCCACCTGTTTGCCCACATCGTTGACCCAATACTCCGTCTCCACATCGTAGCCCGCCGCGCGGAGGACCCTCGCCATGGTATCGCCGATGATCGGGTTGCGTGCCCTGCCAACATGGAACGGGCCGTTGGGGTTGGCCGAGGTATGCTCGAGTACCACGCGCTCGTCGCGTGCTGCGGCATCACCGTACGCGCTCTTGCGTGCCTGGATGCACCGGAGCGTCTCTTCGATGACCGGTTCGGGGCGGTAGCTGAAATTGAGGTAGGGGCCCGCTGCATTCACTTCGAGCCGCTCGAGACCTTCGGCTGCGATCGATTCGGCCAGCTTTGCTGCAATGGCACCCGGAGCGCGTTCGAAGAGCGGCGCGAGGGGGAAGCATGGGAACGCGAGGTCGCCGAGCCCTTCCGGTGGTGTGTCGAAACCGATCACCGAGAGTGGATCATGTTCGAGCTTTTCGAGTGCGGCGTCGTCGCTCACGCGCTGACCGAGTGCGCGCAACAGTGCATCGGTGTCGGCGCCCATCTCGAGGAGGGCCCCGGCCACCGCTCCTGCAGCCTCGGTATTCAGTTTCAAGAGCGGGTCAATAGCGGGTTGCATCGGTATCGGGACTCGGAAAACGAGCATGATAGATAAGCGTTTGGCACGCAAATAATGCCGAAAGGCATAAGATCGTATGGAATTTTAAGCAGTTCTAGGCAGCGTACATACTTGTTGCACCATCACAGAGAACCATCCACCATAATATTCAGAATTCGGGCACCACATCGCCGCCGTTGCCACATATTCGGAGCGAACCTTTAATAACGGCTATTACTATTACCCCCCTTACCTAGCTGAACCGAATACAATACTATAGAAGGTAGTAATGTGGTGAAAATAACGCTATCAATGATTAAGGCAGATGTTGGCAGTTGTCCCGGTCATTCGGTGGTCCACCCGGATCTGATCACGACTGCGGTTGCAGAGCTGGAAAAGGCGTCCGAGTCCGGATTGCTCATCGATTTTCACGTGACCAACTGCGGCGACGATCTCGAACTGATCATGACGCATCGTGAAGGGGCGGACGCGGAATCGATCCATAAGCTCGCCTGGGAAACATTCGAAAAAGCCACCGAAAAAGCGAAAGAGCTGCACCTCTACGGCGCGGGGCAAGATATGCTGAGCGATGCGTTCTCGGGGAATGTGCGCGGTCTCGGGCCCGGCATCGCAGAACTGGAGTTCACCGAGCGGAAGGCGGAGCCCGTCGTCTGTTTCATGATGGATAAGACGGAGCCCGGTGCGTACAACCTCCCGATCTTCAAGATCTTCGCGGACCCGTTCAATACGGCGGGGCTCGTCATCGACCCGAACTGCCACAACGGGTTCACCTTCGAGATCTGGGACATTCTCGAACATAAGCGGGTAATGCTCAGCGCACCGGAGGAGATGTATCGCATCCTCGCCCTGATCGGTGCGAAATCGCGATTCGTGATCAAACACGTCTATCCGAAAGAGGGCAAGCTTCCAACCGACGAGGCGGTGGCGGCGATATCCACGGAGAAGCTGTACCAGATCGCGGGCGAATATGTCGGCAAGGACGACCCCGTGGCGGTGGTACGCGCGCAATCCGGCCTCCCCGCGCTCGGTGAGGTACTCGAACCGTTCTCGTTCCCGCATCTCGTTTCCGGCTGGATGCGCGGCAGTCATAACGGTCCGATCATGCCGGTCTCGCACGCCAATGCGCAATGTACGCGCTTCGACGGCCCGCCGCGCGTGATCGCGTTCGGGTTCCAAGTGGCAGACGGTATCCTTCACGGCCCGGTCGACCTCTTCGACGATGTCGGGTTCGATCGTGCACGCCAAAAGGCGCTCGAGGTCGCCGACTATATGCGTCGGCACGGCCCGTTCGAGCCGCACCGGTTACCCATGGAGGATATGGAGTACACCACGCTTCCCAAGGTCATGAAGGATCTCCACGACCGTTTCGAGTCGCTCGGTGACGAGGACTGATCAGCGATCAGCGATCAGCGCGCAACGAAAGGATCGGCGCGCTCCCTCTCCGGTCGAAGAACCTCACCGAAAATGTTAATTTCCGCGATCGTATCCAGCGCACGCTATAAAAAAATGTTCTCAGACTTCTAGGATGTGACATCTATGGCAATCAAATTACCCGCAGTCGTAGTAAATTTCAAGGTCTACGGTCAAGTGGTCGGCGAAAAAGGGCTCGCGCTCGCGAAGGTTTGTGAAAAGGTCGCCCACGCGACCGGCAGATCGATCGTGATCGCGCCGCCCATGGTCGATCTGGCGCGCATCGCAGATGCGGTGGACATCCCGGTCTTCGCCCAGCATATCGATAATGTCGGCGTCGGATCGCACACCGGCCACACCACGCTCGAGGGCGTCGTCGGCGCCGGTGCGGTTGGCACATTATTGAACCACTCGGAACGCCGGCTCAAGATCGCCGATATCGAGGCAATGGTGGCCAAATGCCGCGATGCGGGGCTCGAGACGATCGTGTGCACCAATAACCTTGCGGTCAGTCAGGCCTGCACCCTCGTAAAGCCGGACTTCGTCGCAGTGGAACCGCCGGAGCTGATCGGCGGCGACATCTCCGTCACCAGCGCCGACCCCGGTATCGTCCGCGATACCGCCGCGGCCATCCGCGCGCTCGACGAGGATGTCAAAGTCCTCACCGGTGCGGGCGTGAAGAACGGCGCCGATGTGGCGAAAGCGATCGAGCTGGGAACGCAGGGCGTCCTCCTCGCGTCGGGCGTGACGAAAGCGTCCGACCCCGAGGCGGTGCTCCACGACCTCGTCGACGGGCTCTAAGGACGGATGCCACTGCCCATTTTTCCGCCCCCGCCCAGCGATGGTGGGCTTGGGGTAGGGGCCCGGCTCCACGCACTAATTTGGCGACGATGCCCGTCTCATCACATGGGTGCTCTTCGCCTCGGCCGGCGAAGCAGTTGCGCAAGTGGAGGCGCGGTGGCCATGCCATTCGGCGCGTTCTGCCGAAATTTGCATGAACAACGGCTCTTGCGCATGATTTAGAACGAAAACCTTATATCGACCTAATGAATTCACCTTCCAGTGATAGCATGGCGATTGGGTTTGTGCTCGTGAGTACCGCACCTGCGAAGGAACATGAGGTCTACAATCATCTCTTGAATGTCGAAGAAGTGGTCGAACTCCATCCGCTGTTCGGTGAATACGATATTATCGCCAAGATCGAGGCGGAGGATTTCAACTCCCTCGGCCAGATCGTCGTGGATCGGATCAGGTCCATTGCAGGCGTGATCGATACCAAGACCCTCACTGGCATCAAGTTCTAATGCGACGGGGACGATCTCCCGGCGGTGGAGAACACAATATACCGCTCCACCACCTGTCCCAGACGCACTCTCTGCAGAGGCCAGTCCTCGCAGCGCTGGTATTGCAGCGTTTTCCGGTGTCGGATCGATACCGGCGATGAAGCGGTAGCCATCTTACGAACGGCTCCCCTTTCCGACGCGATCGGGCCTTGAGCGAACCCAACCGCTGTCTTTTTATCATCAAGCTCCATATCGCGGGTCGATCATGAGTCGTAGTTGTCGCACCTTTTGTTCACTCTCCAGTCGCATCGTGCAGCGGTCGCTCCTGATCGCGCTCCTCCTCATCATGGGAGCGAGCATCGGTGGTATGATCGGCATTGCCTATGGGGAAGACCTCGACGACGACGGGCTCGATGACGAGTGGGAGGTCGAGAACGGGTTCGATCCCGCCGACCCGTCCGATGGGGAGGGCGCCGTGGCCGACGATTATGGCGAAGACAGCGATAACGATGGCATCATCGACGCAAGAGCGGACGAGGTAGCGCAGCGTGGTGAAGTCCCGCTCTTCGACACCTTTGTCGTCACCGCCATCTTGACGCTCGCGCTCCTCCTCCTCCTCACCGGTATGTTCGCTGCGTACTACGGTGCGGGGCCCACCCGTGCGCGTGGCGCGATCATGGCGCTCATCGGCGCTATT
>CAZSUE010000055.1:0-4517 GCA_964609045.1 uncultured archaeon
ATCACCGATCAGTGGTTGGAACATTGGCACTGGCTCACTGGCTTACTCATTTACTCACTCACTCACTCACTCACTTACTCACTTACTCATTTACTCACTGGCTCGGAATGTAGCGCCGGAAATATTTTATAACGCATGGAACATATCCCGCCGTGCCTGGGTACTGGGCGAGGACCCGTTCCTAGCTGGCGGCAGACCGATGCTCGCACCGGTCTCAGCATTCAACCTCTCTTCCCATTGCCACTGTGGCTTAGCGGTATAGCGACGCCTTGGTAAGGCGTAGGTCGTGGGTTCAATTCCCACCAGTGGCTTTTTCTTTTCATCTTATTGTTATTATTGCGATGACAACTCCCGTTGAGAGCCGAGTTCACGCTTCGACTTCAGCGCTTCTCGGTATCGGAGCGGACGACATCGGCATCGGCATCGCCATCGCCATCTTCGGTCCCGTCCTCGCGCTCGAGCATATCCTGAAGGCGCTTGAGGGTGGAAAGTGCATCGAGCGGCGTCAGGTTCAGGACATCGATCGTTTCCAGTTCCGCTATGACCGGATGTTGCGATGGTGTCGGTGCCGGTGGCTCTTTTGCCGCGGGCACGGGCTCAGCGTGAGCTGGTGCATCTGGTGCTGCGTCTGAAGGGGGTGCGCGCTTCGTTCCCGGCAGTTTCAAGAATTGGAGTTGTTTATAGGCCGACGGGCGGCTTCGAAGCGGTTCTTCGGGCCGTGTCTCGATCATGTAATCCTCTTCGATCTTCTGCAGCACTTCTTTCGCGCGCTGGACCACCGTTTCCGGGACACCGGCCAGCCGCGCCACCTCGATCCCGTAGCTCTTGTCCGTGCCGCCCGGCTCGACCTTATAGAGAAAGATGATCGAGTCGCCGTCCTCCTTGACCACCACATGATAGTTGCGCACGCGGTCGAGCACGCGAGCCAGCTCGTTGAGGTGGTGGTAATGGGTGGCGAAGACGGTCTTCGCGCCGATGTGCTCGCGATGGTGGATGAACTCGACCACCGCCCATGCAATGCCCAATCCGTCGTAGGTGGAGGTGCCGCGCCCGATCTCGTCGAGGAGGATGAGGCTGCGCGAGGTCGCGGAAGTGAGGATATTGGCCAGCTCGATCATCTCCACCATGAAGGTGCTCTGGCCGCGTGTGAGGTCGTCGTAGGCGCCCACGCGGGTGAATACACGATCGACGACCCCGATCTTGGCCCGGCTCGCCGGCACGAACGAGCCGATCTGTGCGAGGATCACGATGAGCGCGATCTGGCGCATGTAGGTCGATTTCCCCGCCATATTGGGGCCGGTGAGGATCAGCACTTGGTGATCCTGGCAATCGGTATAGGTATCGTTGGGGATGAACGGGTCGTCGCTCACCTCCTCCACCACCGGATGTCGTCCGTCACGGATATAGATCGCGTCGTTGTAGTTGAGCTCGGGGCGATTGTAATCCTGGCGCACGGCGACCTCTGCCAGTGTGAAGAGGACATCGATCTCGGCGATGGCTTGCGCGGTCTGGCGAAGGCTGCTCGACGAGCCTGAGATCGTTGCGCGAATGTCGAGGAAGAGGTCGTACTCGAGCGCCTGCGATTTCTCCTCCGCGCTGAGGATCAGTGCCTCTTTCTCCTTGAGTTCGGGGATAATGTACCGTTCGGAGTTGGCGAGGGTCTGCTTGCGGGTATAATCGTCCGGAACGCGATCCAAATTCGGGTTGGTCACCTCGAGATAGTACCCGAACACCTTATTGAACCCGACCTTCAGACTTTTGATCTGGGTCCGTTCGCGTTCCTGCGCCTCGAGGTCGCGCACCCATTGCTTGCCGTTCTTCATCGCGTCGCGGTATTGGTCCAGTTGTTCGTCGTACCCGTCCTTGATGATGCCGCCCGCTTTGAGATTCGTGTTCGGCTCGTCGAGGATGCCGCGCTCGATGAGGTCGACCACCGCCTCGTTGGGGTCGAGATCCTCCATCAATGTTCTCAGTCGCCCCGCATGCGGCTTGAGCTCGGCTAGATGGCGCTTCAGGTCGGGTACGAGTCGGAGCGTCCCTTTGAGCGCGACGAGGTCGCGCGCGTTGGCGCGCTCGAGCACGATGCGACTCACGAGCCGCTCGATGTCGGAGACCGATTTGAGCAGTTCGCGAACATCCTCGCGGACGAAAAGGTTGCCGCAGACCTCCTCCACCGCCGCGTGTCGCGCCTCGATGGCGTCGAGGTCGTAGAGCGGTCTAAGCAGCCATTTTTTCAACAGCCGCGACCCCATGGCGCTCTTGGTACGGTCGAGCACGCCGAGGAGCGTGCCGCGCGTCGTCTGGTCACGGATATTGCGAACGATCTCGAGGTTCGTCAATGTCGTGGAGTCGAGGATCATATGGTCGGTGACGCAGATGGTGCTCAGCTCGTTGATATGATTGAGCGACGCCATCTGCGTCTCGCGGAGGTAATCGATGGCCGCGCCGGCGGCACTGAGCGCGAGCGGCGCCAGTTTATCGTCGAGCCCCTCGATGGTGGAGAGCGAGAAGTGATCGCAAAGGGTTTCACTCGCATGCTCCAATGCAAAGGATCCCGACGGGTATGACTGAAGGCAGACATTGTTCTCGGAAAAGAGCTTCGCGATCATCGGCTCCTCGACCAGCTCCGGCGGGAGGATACATTCGGCCGGTTTGAACCTGATCACCTCGGATATGAACCGCTGGTCCACATCCTCGCCCTCGAGATGGGTGGCGAAGAAATCGCCGGTTGAGACATCGGCAAAGGCGATACCGTACTGCCGACCGGTGGCGCGATCGTCTCTGCGCGTCAGCGCCATGAGGAAATTATTGGCACGCTCTTCGAGCATATTCTCGTCGGTGATGGTGCCGGGCGTGACCACACGCACCACTTCGCGCTTGACGATCCCCTTCGCCTCGCTCGCGTCCTCGACCTGCTCGCAGATCGCGACATTGTAGCCCTTCTCCACCATTTTTTTGAGGTAGGCGTCCAGGGCGTGGTACGGTATCCCCGCCAGCGCGATCGGGTCGCCGGCCGGGGTGGTCCCTCTTGAGGTGAGCACGATATCGAGCACCTCCGCGGCGATCTTCGCGTCCTCGAAAAATGTCTCGTAGAAATCGCCCATACGAAAGAATATGATGGCGTTCTCATGCTGTTCCTTGATCTCGAGGAACTGGCGCATGGCCGGTGTGTAGCGCTTTTTTCGACGACCCATACACTCCACGACCATGGTGCGCGCGGATATATAGTTTATTGAGGCGAGAGGGTTGAGCGTTAGGGTTTGGGGGATCGGAGTTGGGGCGCCCCGCCGCGGGTAGCGCTATGCGGGTAGCGGTTAACGGCGGGCGGGGGCGGATCGGCGGTTTGGGACCACCCCGCGCCGTCGTTTTTCATTTATCTTCCCTGAAACAAATACCCCTTCACATACCCCATCAATGGGGGTTTTGTTTCATGGTAGTTGGTTGAAGGGCAAGGGGTTGGGGGTTGGGGTTAAGTTTGGGGTCGGGGGCCGCCCCCACCCGCCTCTTGTTCTATATATTGAGTGGGGTCAACGAACCGTTTCCAACTATTTGAAGCGGCCCGGGACCTGAGCGGGAGTGGAAACGCGAATCGATACGAGGCCGCTCCGCACAATCTGGCAAATCACAATGTCGAGCGTAGCAACCGCACCGTCTGCACCCTAGTTCCTGGCCGCACCGCGCTGGCCATACCTACCAGCCTGGTACATGATCGGTGCTTTATGTAACAGCCGTATACCCGCGCACCCAGTTCCTGGCCGCACCGTGCTGGCCATACCCATCGGCATGGTACATGATCGGTGCCTTATGTAACAGCCGGATACCCGCGCTCCCAGTTCCTGGCCGCACCGCGCTGCCCGCACCTGTCGGCCTTTTGCATAATCGGTGTTTTATGTAACAGCCGTATACCCGCGCTCCCAGTTCCTGGCCGCACCGCGCTGGCCGCACCTGTCGGCCTTTTGCATAATCGTTGCCTTATGTAACAGCCGTATACCCGCGCTCCCAGTTCCTGGCCGTACCGTGCTGGCCGCACCTATCGGCCTTTTACATGATCGTTGCCTTATGTAACAGCCGTATACCCTCCGCTTGGTTTCCGCCCAGCGCCGCATCTGGCCGCAGCTATCGGTTTCTTACATGATCGGTGCCTTATGTAACAGCCGTCTACCCACGCACCCAGTTCCTGGCCGCACCGCGCTGGCCGCACCTGTCGGCCTTTTACATGATCGGTGCCTTATGTAACAGCCGTATACCCGCGCACCCAGTTCCTGGCCGTGCCGTGCTGGCCGCACCTATCGGCCTTTTACATGATCGGTGCTTTATGTAACAGCCGTATACCCTCCGCTTGGTTTCCGCCCAGCGCCGCATCTGGCCGCAGCTATCGGTTTCTTACATAATCGTTGCCTTATGTAACAGCCGTATACCCACGCACCCAGTTCCTGCCCGCGCCGTGCTGGCCGCACCTGTCGGCCTTTTACATGATCGGTGTTTTATGTAACAGCCGTATACCCGCGCACCCAGTT
>CAZSUE010000055.1:4617-13586 GCA_964609045.1 uncultured archaeon
ACCCAGTTCCTGCCCGCGCCGTGCTGGCCGCACCTGTCGGCCTTTTACATGATCGTTGCCTTATGTAACAGCCGTATACCCGCGCACCCAGTTCCTGGCCGCACCGCGCTGGCCGCACCTGTTGGCCTTTTACATGATCGGTGTTTTATGTAACAGCCGTATACCCGCGCACCCAGTTCCTGCCCGCGCCGTGCTGGCCGCACCTGTCGGCCTTTTACATGATCGGTGTTTTATGTAACAGCCGTCTACCCACGCACCCAGTTCCTGGCCGCACCGCGCTGGCCGCACCTGTCGGCCTTTTACATGATCGGTGCCTTATGTAACAGCCGTATACCCGCGCACCCAGTTCCTGGCCGTGCCGTGCTGGCCGCACCTGTCGGCCTTTTACATGATCGGTGCTTTATGTAACAGCCGTATACCCGCGCTGCTGGTCCTTGCCAATAGCTCTGTGCCAAAGAGAGCGCACAACGCCCTGTGGGGCGATATTGCCATGGAGTTAGCCTCATGTTCGTGATACGAGGATGGGATGTCATCCAGCTTTGTATCGCCAAAAAATAAATAGAATATTCACCCATCCGGCTCTATAGGTGGCGATAGACTGGGACCGCTCTCTCTTCGTCTCTCTCGCATCCTGCGAGGGGGTGATACACATCGGAGGATATCTCCGGCCCGATCGCGGCCGCGTCTCGATGGCGACCACCGGGCGGTGACCGGTTTCTACGAAGACCTCCCCACCCTCTTGATCGTCATCCTTTCGCTCTTCATCTTCTTCGGCCAGGTCGCCGCCATGTACGATACCTACGACGCGCGTTGGGAGCGGCTCGAGGCCAAGAACGACGCTATGGCGTTCCCGCGGCTGGTGCGTGGGTACGAAGGGTTGGTCCATGAAAGTCGCGAGGGCGTCTTCGAGGCGACGAAGGTCGACGCCATGAGCTCGCAACGGCTCAACGCCGATCTGCAGCCGGGGTTCGATTTCCATATCGCGATCTACGACCTCGGCGATTATCCCGTCGCCTATAACGCGACCTATGCGTCCGCACCGTTACCGGAAGGGCCGGACGATTATCGGACCGGCATCTATGTGAACCGTCTTTCGGTCCTCATCTGGGTCAACGAAGAAGAGCTCCATCCCGCCGTCATGATCGTATCCACCTGGGAGTAGCGACGATATGTTCCCGCATACGAGGCCGAAGAGTCTGCCGATGCGTTCTTCGACGCGCGCCCAGTCCGGCGTCTTCGACGCGGTCCTCTTCTTTCTCGTCCTCTTCACCGCGGTCTCGACCATCCGTATCGTATCGCAAGAGCCGGCGCAAGATGTCCTAGACCGGCAGTATCTCGCCCTCTCGGTGACGGAGATGCGCACCACCGTGTTGAGGTGCACCGTCAACGCCACCTCGTATCGCGTGGACGGCGAAACGGTGGTGCTCGAGGACAAGACCGTGGAAGAACTACTGCTCGAAGACCTCTGGCTTCGCCGCGCCGGCGCGGTCGAGGTGGAGAGCCTCGAGACGGGGATCGAATCACGTATCGACGCGATCTTGTCGAACCTCACCGGAATGGAGTACGATTACTCCCTTTGTGCCGCGTTCATTCCCACCACCGCCACCCCGAACGATGAACATGAGGAGCCAGTAGTGCTCATCGGTACCACGGCGCCGGCGAACGCAGAGGTCTGGTCCGCCAGCGGCGAGGCGCGATCACCCGACGGGACCATCGAGGCGGAGATCACATTGAAATTATGGGAGCATCGGTGACGAACGGAAACTGAACGAACGGAGCGAAGTTCCACGAACAATTGAAGAAGGGGGGCTCGGTGGGACCGTGCAACTTTCGCCAGAAAGTTGTAAACACAGCCTGGATTGCATAGCAATTCAGTCGCAGTCAGTGCTCGCGTTTCCCACTCTGTGTTGAGAAAACCTCGCGAGCGCTGGCACATAACACGTTCGCTCGTATTATTGCTGAAGCCGCTCATCGAATCGAATCGAATCGAACCGCGCCCATTGGCTCACGGCGCCGACCATTTTAACATGAAATGCGCCGAGGAAGTGGAGGAGGCCCGGAGCGGATGGGTGGCCGACCTGCGCCGTCGCCATCAATGATTTATCCCAATGGGTTCTTGAAACGAGATCCGAGATGGTGACGGGTGCGTGCGTTCGACCGCGGTTCGATACGTTCAGTTCTCAATTCATGTCTCCTCGAAGCTCGAGATCGTCGGCGATTGCTTGAGGATGAGGAAGACGGTCAGCGCTATAGATCCTACAATGAATGCGTAGGTATTGATGAACCAGATAATAATGAGCACGAGGAAATAGAGGCTGCGCAGCCCGAACGAGTAGCGTTTCATCGCCTTGAGGAAGATGCCCACCTGGATCTTTTCCGGACCGGGATCGTCCAGCTCGTCGCAGACCGTCTTCAATTTCTGCGGGATCAAGCCGATGACGATGGTGAACCTGATCATCTGCTGCAGCGCGAGGAGGAACATGGAGACGGAATAGACGATGAGTGAAATTAGGATGAGCTCGCGATGGTAGACGGCAAGGTCGGCGAGCGCGCCGCCGCCACCGGCGTTGGTGATCTCGTCGATATTAAAGAGGTCGATCACCAACCCGAGGAGCACGAGCATCGCAGAGGTGAGAAAGGTGACCGATATGATCACATTACGCATGGTCTGGATAGCGACGATCGTATCCTCGTGATGCTCCAGACCCTTGACCCAATGATTATAATAGACATTGAGCCGGCCCCGTATTCCCAGTTCTGGATATTCAATGGAGATCTTGAGAATGGAAAAATAGACGAAAAGACAGCCGAGGAAAGTGATCAACGCAACAAATTCGATATACGGCATACCATAAACGGACAAATGAGTTCCTCCAGATGACAAGAGGTCTGTACGGCTCAGCGCGCCCTATCATGGTGTTACAATTGAGAGCCTCGACACTTTATAATTTATGAGTAGATCGGATCGAGCGATCCGGTATGAGTATGGGCTTCGAGCGGTAGGGGCGGTGATGATAATGAGAGATCTCGCGTCGGCCCCCAGAGCGGTGTGGGGTTCGCAACGGGATGGCGACGGGATGCGGATAGACATAGATTGGCGGCGCGGGTCTGACGGCGCTCATTTCGAGCGTTTCTTCCAGGCGCTGTATTCGCGTTGGAGCGGGTCCTCGATCTTCTTCGTCGTCTCCACCCGATATTTATTGGCCGCATCCTTGCCGGTGATGCGGACTGCGATCGGCGTGCTCTGGATCTTCTTGATCTCGAAATATTTGAGCTCGAAAAAATCGCGATAATCGCTGAGCTTCTCGCGCGCCGCCTGGAACTTCCCGACATTCGTGACCTTCCCCACACCCGAGACGGCGAGAACGGCGCGCTGGCCCAGTTTCTTACGCTTCCCGATGAAGAGCAATCGATAATCGGTCACATAGAACCGACCGCGGTAGGTCTTGTACTGGTTGACATATTTGAACCCTTTTTTGATATAGTACCCTTTCCAGGTCCCTTCGGCCTCGTACTCGAGTTGCTCCTCGGTGCGTAGCAGCGGTTGGCCCGCTTTGTTATAGATGCGGTTGAAACCTTTCTTGTCGCCTAGCAGCATACTCATTCCAACTCTTCGATCTGGCGTTTGACTTCATCGAGTTTGTCTAAATCGCCCAGCATGAAAAAGATTTCCTCGAGTACTTCTTCGCGACCGGAGAAATCGTAATCGTTCAACCGATCGCGCAGCAATACCATCTCGTGGTATCGCTCCTCGAACGCGAGGAATTCACGGCTGATGGCATCGAGGTCCTCCTCGACCTCAAGAAGGTTCATGAGGCGATCGACCTTGATCTGCGCCCAGCGCCAATCATCGATCATGCGGTTGAACTGCTTGCGTTTCAGATCGCTAAAATCGATATATTGTTCGGCTTTTGCCAGTTTCGAACGGATCCGTGGGATCGCCGACGGGTCGTTGAGGAGCGGCTCGATCTCGTCGAGGATCTCATCTGCGCCAAGGCCGCGATAGAGTTCGACGAGCACACGCAGCTCCTGCAGCTCGGTCAACGCAATGCTGAACTCGTCGAACACTTCGATCATATCGTGGACCGGGCGTTCGAGCTCAGTGCGAATCTCGCTGACATTGATGCCGTCGTTCTCCCATTCGCGGAGCTGTTGGGTCAAACATTCAAATATCTCAGCTTCGACCGGTGGAGAATCGTTCCGAGCGTGGTGGTGAGACCGATCATTCATTGACAACACCGAGCAATAGCGATAAGAGATCGACCTAATATATAGCTTCCGTCAGCTCCTGGCGAGTTCCATTGGACCAGATGGACGGAGCGGAGAAATCCTGACAAAGGAAGGGACGCTCGCACCCCTCTTGCTGCCCGCGAAGCGGCCGATCGTTCGAGCGACCCGGATCACTTCTTCCGGGTGACGGTGTTCTCGCGGGTGATGCGTCGTCTCCTTCACCATCATGGTCGATACGGTTCCCCGAACTTACATGCGAACTTTGCCATAAATGCGGAGCGTTCCCTCTCGCTCAACACTGCTCGAGACGGGCGCGTATCATCGGCATGTTGCTGGTACCACGCCGCCAGTTGCGGCGCGGCGTCGATAAACGATGCGTGCTGTACCCGATAGCCCAGTGAGCCGATCTTCTCGTTGGAATAGATATAGTCGCTAAAGTACGACCGAAGGACCTCGGGGTGCCGTAGCGCGGCCCAGCCGTTGGCGAGATAGCGCGAGTGTGGGCTCATGCACATCAGCTTCGCCAACCATTTCGGGATATGTCGGCGTGGCGGGGCGACACCGAGGCTCAGAGCGAGGGTCCATAATGTTCGTTCTTTCGTAAGCGGTGTGTCATCGGCGATATGATACGCTTCACCCTCGGTACCGGCCGTCTTGGCGAGGAAATACGCGGCGGCGCAGAGATCGTCGATATGGACATGGCTGGTACGGACGCAGCCGCGGCCGGGGATGGACCGAAGCTCGCCGTTGAGGAGGGCGGTGATGACCGCACCGAGGTAGCGGTCGTCCCCCGGGCCGTAGACCATTGCGGGCCGGAGGATGGTGATCGGGATACGCTGTTCTTCCCAGAATGTGCGCCCCACTTCCTCTTGCGCGAGCCGCGAACGGGTGTAGGGCGTCCGTGGCCGTTTCGGGTGTTGTTCAGTGGCGGGAAGGTCGAGTAACGGACCGTAGACCGCGGTGGTACTGATGAATACGATGGCGGGGATCAATTGCTGCAGCGATGCGTTCAGAAGATGTGTGGTGCCCTCGACATTGACGCGCTGGAGCGCCGCGTCGTCACCCTCGCTCCTTGCAGCGGTATGAAAGAGGAAATCGTAATTCGCATGGGTAAAGAGCCGACGGAGTGAAGCGGCGTTCTCAAGATCGGAGGGGATGAACTTCATACCCTCTGCTAAGCCATGGGGCGGTACGGCGAAGGGATGATCGGTCCCGACCACGTCGATCCCGCGGCTGATGAGGTGACGGGCGAGTTGACGGCCGATATAACTACCCGCTCCGGTTACGAGCGCAGAGCCACTCATCACAGAGCACCGAAGCTACATTACATCTTGCAGTATATAGAACTTATTATCTTGGCAGATATACTCATACTAATAGCGCTGAGCCCTACACCTTTCAATAGCCGCCTCAATGTAAGCTTCGCTCGGTAGAGCTGAAAATAAGTAAAAACTAGCTCCAGCAGGATCAATGCTCAGGATCCACGAATTCTTAATTAGTACTTCGCACTCAGTACTCGATGAACAGCATCGCGCCCAGCGCGGTTCGGTCATGGGGGTTGCGCTCCAGCAGCGCTTCGGCGTAGCTGCCGATCCGGCGTTTATACTCGTCCCGGAAATTGCTCAGACGCTCATGTTCGATCAGGTGCTTGATCCGGTCGGTATTGGAGAACTCGTCACCGTACTCATCGAATGTGAACTCGAGCTTATGGAGCCGTTTGATCGTCTCCCGAAGCTTATGGCTCAGCGCATGAAGGAGGAGTTTGGCCGTGGCCGATCCCAACGGGTCCTCGAGCGGCAGCGTATCGAACCGATCGAGGAGCCCCATCGCTTCCTCGTTGCGGTCGGTGAGGATATATGCCAGAACCTTGGCGAGCGTGAGCGCATCATCGTCGACCTCCGCGGCCCTTTCCGTTCCCTCCGTTCCCTCCATTCCCTTCATTCCCTTCGTTCCCTCTGTCGTGGGGTCGTACTGGATGATGCGCGTGAACGCGTCCGAGACCGGGACGGGGTCTTCTTTCTTCACCGCCGCATGCAGCGCCTCGAGGTCGTCGGCGAGGAGATCGGGGAACAGTGCGGGATCGATCTCTTCGAACTTCTCGATGACGATGGCGGGGACATGCCGCGTTGGAGGCTGCGTGGCGGCATCCTTACGCTCCTGGAGCGTGCGTTCGAGCTCGATATGTTCCGATTCGGTTATGCCGAGCGTTTCGCGAAGCTCATTGAGCAACCCCGCCTCCTTATCGGCGACGACCCCATCGCTCCAGACAAAGTCGAGCACAGAGCGATAGACCGCGCGCTTCTGACCGCTATCGGAGATCTCAGCCATGGTGGGCGAGAGTTCCGCAAGCGATTTCGCGCCGGGTGCGCCCCCACTCGGGCGTGGGACCGCCTCTTCCCCGATCTCGATCTCGGTGTATAAGCCTTCGTCCGTCTCCGTCTCCGTCTCCGCTTCGGCTTCTACTTCTACTTCTACTTCTGCCCCCATATCCAGCATTTCATGCGTCTTTCGCGGCCATTCGTCCTCGACGGGGAAGATCAGCGGCCCGAAGATGACACTACCGAGCTCCGATTCGACGATCTTTCCCTCCTCGTGCTGGATGCTGATGAACTTCTGCGCGCGTTCCTCGCCCACCGGCGCAAGAAGGACGCCGCCGCGCGCGAGCTGTTCGATCAGGCGTGACGGCACCTCCTCGATCTGGCCGGTGACGAGGATCCGATCCCAGGGCGCGCCCGCGGGCCAGCCCTCGAGCGGGTTGCCGAGCTTGACATCGACGAACTGGTGCCACCGCGTATCGACGATATTTGCCGCGGTCAGCCCGTAGATCTCGGGGTTTGACTCGACGATCACGACCTCGCCCGCTTCTTCGCCGATCATGTTCGCGATCAACGCCGCGATGTAGCCGGACTTCGCACCCAGTTGCAAGACGCGATCGCCCGGTTTGAGATCGAGCATCTGGAGCATGATCGCGATCATATGCGGTGCCGAGATCGTCCGGGCGCGATCACCGCGGATATAGAACGGCAGCGGCCGATCGGTATAGGCAATCTCATGGAACTCGCTGGGGAGGAACGGTTCGATATCCACGGCGATGAACGCGTCCTCCACCTTCGGATCGACGAGGAGGTCTTCGCTTTCCAGTTCGTCCAATAGATCGTACTTTGTGCGCATCGGAGATACTCCACACTTTGCTATTATTCTCCTGGGGCTATAAACATTCCGTGGCTCCACCTCTCGGCTATGGAATGGTCCTTCCTCGGCCCATCGTCGGGACGAAGCCCTCCTCTTCCTCAATATCCACATCCCACTGTTTGGCAGCTGGGAGCCTGGAGCGGAGGGCTGGGACCGGAATGTACAATACCTGTGCGCATATTGCCTCGCATCGTGCACTAAGACAACGGATGGAAGAGGATGCATATACTCGTGACCGGCGGCGCCGGTTTTATCGGTCGCCATCTTGTGAACGGCCTTATCGAACGCGGCCATGCGGTCTCGGTGGTCGACAACCTCGACCCCCAGGTCCATGGTCACGACGCCGGCGAGGAACCGCCGAAAGCGCTCCACGATGATGCGCAGTTCGTCTGTCTCGATATCCGCAACCGCGATGCGCTGGGTGCGATCCTCGCCGAGGAAGGGATCCAGTGCATCTATCATCTCGCCGCGGCCGTGGGTGTGGGCCAGTCGATGTACGAGATCGACCATTATACTTCGGTGAACGCGGGCGGGACCGGCACGCTGATGGATGCCCTCGCCAATGTGGACCATGATGTGGAACGCTGCATCGTGGCCTCGTCCAACCTTATCTACGGCGAGGGGGCGGCACGCTGTCCTCGGTGCGACCGCGACTGGCTCGGCGCACTGAGGCGGGATCCCGCCCAGCTCGCACGCGGCCAGTGGGAACTGCGTTGCCCGGCGTGTGACGCGCCAT
The DNA here is from genome assembly GCA_964609045.1 of uncultured archaeon. Lineage (GTDB taxonomy): Archaea > Thermoplasmatota > Penumbrarchaeia > CAZSUE01 > CAZSUE01 > CAZSUE01. The sequence continues at coordinate 12,776 of CAZSUE010000055.1, forward strand.
GTACCCCGATCGCCACACCGGAGACGAAGACTCCCTCACCCCGCTCGGTCTATGCGGAGACGAAGCGTTTCGAAGAGGCCCTCGCCATGATCGTCGGCGATGCGTACGGCATCCCCACGAGTGTGGCGCGGTTCTTCAATGTCTACGGTGCGGGCCAGTCACTGACCAACCCTTATACCGGTGTGTTCGGTATCTTCGTCTCGCGCGTCGCATGCGGCGAGGTGCCGGTGCTCTACGAGGACGGTGTCCAGAGCCGCGATCTCGTGCATGTTGACGATGTTGTCGATGGGCTCCTCAGGATTCTTGAGCGCGACGGCGCCGCCGGTGAGCGGTTCAATATCGGCTCGGGGCGGGCGACGACCGTCGCTGAGCTCGCAACGCGTATCCTCGACGCGTTCGGTATCGAGGCGCGCCCCGAGATACTCCATCGCTACCGTCAGGGCGATATCAGGCACTGCTATGCCGATATCTCCAAAGCGCGGTCTATCCTCGGCTTTGAACCAAATGTCTCGTTGGAAACGGGGCTCGAGCGATTCCTCCGATGGGCGCGCGAGCAGCGAGCGGAGGATCGGTTCGACGAGGCGGGGCGCGAACTGAGCCGCCGCGGGCTGGTTTGACGCGACGCCCCTCGTTCCCCGTCGCGCCATTCCTCGCTTCGCTCAGAGTCAGCGTCCGTCGACAAGTGTGTCGCCGGATCCCCCGTTCCCTTGCCGCCTGTTACCCCGTTCCCTCGTTCCCTCGTTCCCTTGTTCCCCTGTCGCGCCATTCCTCGCTTCGCTCGGAGTCAGCGTCCGTCGACAAGTGTGTCGCC
>CAZSUE010000056.1:0-13278 GCA_964609045.1 uncultured archaeon
TCCTCCACCGGCAGCCCGAACCGCCGCGCGTCGCAAGTCAGTTCGTTGATCGGGACCAGCCCCACCGCGACGAGGACGGTATCCGCCGCGAACGCGCGCTGTGTGCCGTCGATGGGCTGAAAGTGCTCGTCGACGCGTGCGACGACCACCCGCTCCACATGCGCCGCACCAAGTGCTTCGACGATGGTATGGGAGGAAAATACCGGCACACCGAGCCGCCGAAGTTTATCGAAATGCACGCGATAGCCACTCACCTCCGGTAACGCCTCCACGAGCCCGACGACGTCGATACCGGCCTGAAGCGCGTGATATGCGGCGATGAGCCCCACATTCCCGCCACCGACCACGAAGATGCGCTCCGCGGCGCGGATACGATCGCGATTCACCAGCGTCTGGAATGCGCCCGCGCCATAGACACCGGGGAGATCGGAACCGGGGAACGCCAATGCTTTCTCGCGCGCGCCAGTGGCAACGACGAGGTGTTTCGGGACAACGAGACGATACGCGCCGTCGTGGACCACCCCCACCTTCCGGTCGGAAAATACGCCAACCACGGTCGCGTTCAGCCATACGGTGACCGTCTCGAGCGCCGCGAGTTCTGCGGCGAGGTCGAGCCCGATATCGCGGCCGCGCGTCCCCGCACGACACTCCTCGACCGAGCCGAAGAAATTATGCGTCTGGAGCGATAGTTTCCCGCCCAGCTCGTGCTTGTCGTCACAGAGGAGCACCTCCTTTTCCGCCCGCCCCAGTTCCAAAGCCGCCATCAGCCCGGCGGGACCGCCGCCGGCGACGAGCACCTCCACCTCCTCCTCGACCACGACCCGCGGCTCGAACGGCTCGTCAGCGGCGGGGAGTGACGGCTCGCCCTCCATGGAGCGAACCTCCATACCCTCCTCCACCGGCGTGACGCAGGCTTTCACTGGACGGCCGTCGGCGATCACCATGCACTGGGCGCATTGACCGTTGGCACAGAATATGCCCTGCGGGGCACCGTCGCGGCGGTGCGACCCGAAGCGATGGATGCCGTGGGCGAAGAGCGCGGCGGAGATCATCTCGCCAGCATGGGCGCGAAGACGCGCGCCGTTCCAGAAGAAATGGACGGTGTCAGCTTCAGCGATATCGAGTACGGGGTGCGATCGTATCCGTGTGTCGTTGGATTCCGGCGCCATTCCCAAGCCTTCCGTAAAGAGAACTCGTTGAGAAAAACGATCATGAATAGTATCTGGGTACATTAGGGTTTTGCCGTCGGCCAGATACTGGCACCGGCGAGGAACGACGGTCTCCATCGCACACTGCAATGCCGCGTTCCTACGGTGCTCAACTCAACGGCGGCGACGGCTCTGTTGTCGGGGCCATCGCGCACTTTGGCACAGTGCGCTGCAATGGAGCAGAACTCCGATTGGAAGAACCGAGTGCTGAGCTCTGACCCAACCCCAACCTCCCCCAACGTTCCCCTGATGCTCCCGCATGATCCGGTCGTCAAATTTCCGTGGTATAAATATAAATACCTGACCATCGTACGAGTAAAGGGACTGATATCATGCGGATGCGTCTTTGTAAGATTGGATATATTGCCGTTGCACTCACACTCGCTCTCTCGCTCCTTATCCCTATTACGCCCTCCGGTGATGGGTCGTTCTTCTTCGACGCCGAGGGCGCGCCCACGCGAAACGGGGACAATAATACCACCGCAAGCGAGAACGCGGCGCCACGGCTTTACAACGGGCATTATACCGATGTGGAGGATGAGTGGAACACCTATGTCTTCTACGTCGTCTATCAAGATGACGATAACGACGCACCTGCATCCATTGCGGTGGTGCTCGATAATGTCGGCTATCCGCTCGAGCGGCTCACCGAGGAGAGGGCGGCATCGATCGAAAATCTCAGCGGCTATCCCACCGCGTTCGACGGCGATCATAGCAATTACGAAGCCTATTATCGTAAAGTGAGCAATCTCTCCCGCGGCGAGCACACCTATCGGTTCCAGGCCACGGACGGTCATTCCGCAGCAGTGGCGGGCGAGCAGTATGTCCCGGTAGACGAACCGTTATTAATGAGCGCAGAGGGGCCGGACAAGCCCGAAGGTGAGACGAGTTCGCCCGGGTTCGAGTTGGCCCTTCTCATCGGCGCCGTGGTCGTTACGATGTTCTACCTCAACCGGAAAGAAGCGGCATAACCGTTCCACCGACGATAGCCACATCATTGGGCAAAAGTGTCACCCCGTCGCCCAAACACCGTTTTTCAACGCCGATGCGTCACGCGCCCGAGCACTTGTTCGGACTACACTACACTACACTATGCCACACTATGCCACACTATGCCACACTATACCACACCATACCACACCATCGACGCGTTCTCACACATTGATACAGAGTACCAGCGCTCGTCAAGCCGCAACGACGCAGCGCAAACACCGGGTCGATAGATGTCTATGCATATGCATATGCTTATGCATTTGCATTTGCATAGTGCTTCGGGCATTCTTCGGGCATTCTTCGAACTCATATTCGTACGTCGTATGGCCCGGCGATCGTCGTGAAGAGGGCATGCCATCACATTTAAAATCCACGAGGTTGTATAGTTGGCTGTGAGCGTCGCCAACGAGCCAGAGCCCGACGACGACCCGATCCTATCAAAGATCTACACCGTGTGCCACCATTCGATCAAGCTGATCGGGTGTGGTCCAACCGGTGCATCATTGATCGCCGGAGTGATCGGATCGGGGATGCCCCGCCAGCGTGAGCTACGCGACGCCCTCGACCTCATCTCGCTCAATACGAGTAAGGAGAACGGTCTGGAGGGGGCCATCCATCTTACCACGGAGAGTGACGGTGCGTCGCCCGCAGATCCCACCGGCACCTTACTCGCGCTGCACGGTCAAAGCATGCTCCGCGCCGCACTGGCCAGTGCCCAAGCCGTGTTCTTCATCACCGACCTCGGCAAGGAGCGGACGGGCCAGTCGTCAGTCGAGCTCGCCGCACTCCTTTCCGAATTGGGGATCCTCTCGTTCGGTCTCGCCCTCCTCCGCGACGGCATCAAAGGGTATCGATTTGTGCGCGCAGAGAACGAGATCAAATTATTATCGGAATACGCCGACGCCGTGATCGTCCAGAAGACGCCTGCGTACCAGCCCGATGCGGTGGTGCGCACGATCGACGCCGTTGCCGAAACGATCTTCGAATCCGGGCTGGTCAACCTCGATATCGCAGACCTCAAAGCGATCGTTGCCGACGGCGGTGTGGCGCTGTTCGGATTCGGCCGCACCGTGCCGCTGGAGGATCGAACGCAAGATGACGAGGAACCAGGAGTGGTGTGGGCGCGAGAGAGGGCGCTCGGGCGCCGAGGCTGGAGCGTATCCACTGGTGATCGGTTTCGTATCGCCGCGCATACTCCCGATAGGATGCAAAGGCAAGCAGAAGCAGCAGCAGAAGCAGCATCCCAAAAAGCAGAAGAAGAAAAAGAAGGAGAGGCGCTCGACGGTGAGCGCGGGCAAGCATCGTGGGAGGAGGAGAAGGGTGGCGGGCGCAAGAATACGCCGGCGCGGAGCGATCGGCGCGCCAACGAGAAAACATCCACATCCCGCAATCAAGCGCCCGGCAAAGAGCAAGATGGGACCACGGCGGGAACGAACCGCCAGGACCGATCCCCGACAGCCCCGCAATATGATGCGGGGGGCGAGCATGGTCCCGATGACGACGGAGAGGTTGTTACTGGCACCCTCACACTACGGGGGACGGATACCACGGTGCCATATTATATCGACGATAGGTTCGGCATCGTGCTCGGAGCCACACCGCCGGCAAGAAAACGAGACCGCAGGCAAGAGGAGGACGCGTTCAAGGCGCTTTATCGTGACGATGATCGCGCGCTCGAAATGGTACGCGCCGCAGCGGCCGCAGCACTCAATGAGGTGGCGGCCATGGTCAGTCCGCGGCTGGCCACGGGCATACTCGTCAATGTTGTCGGCGACGAGGAACTGACATTGGAGGAAGCAGAATATATCGCGAGGTATATTCGGTATCATGTTCATCGCAAGACGAGATTGATCTGGGGTGCGACGGTCGAAGCCTCGAAACCCAGCCACAGCGAGGGTAGAGATAGGCTGGCTCGCGTACCAAACATTCGGGTATTCATCCTAATGGGGCTCCCATGGAGATTTCTCTTTTTTTAGTACCCCACGCGCTCGCGTTCCTCGCCATCGCTCATGTGGGCGGCCGACCCGGTTGCTGTCGGTCCCGAGCCTGCGAACCCGTCTGCGAGAGCTGTTGCCGGATGAGCGAGAGTTCCTCGTCCACCGCAACCGCCTCACGCTCGTATTTCGCCTTCAACCGCCGGTAGGGTTGATCGAGGAGAAGCCCCGAATCGTGCTGCTCGGCGAGGCTCTCTAATAACGACCGGAGGCTCTCGCGCTTCTTCTCGAGCTCTTGTGCGCGTTCCTCCAGCGCGTTACGATCGACTCTCCCGCCGAGCCCTGACCGGCCGCCCTGCGCCTTTCCCTGCAGCGCGTCCCGCATCGCCTTCGTCGGCGACTTCACCCGCACCGATCGCAGCCGGGTGAGGAAAACGGCAAAAAGAAGCAGCAAGAGCGCGATGCCCGCCGCGGGGAGGCAACAGACCGTCGCGGCGAGGAGCTGTGGGTCGGGGTAGATATATTCCTCGAAGAAAACAAAGCCCAATGTGCCGACCAACACGGCAGAGATCGCCAGCATCACGAAGAGCCGGATCGGGTTGAATTTGAGCTTCGGTCCCGCGCCGCTCGTGGCGCGTCCCGCAATGTGTAATCCGATCGTGCGTGCAAGCCCACGCAGCCTCATTTCAATCCGACCCGATCCGACCCGATCCAATTCGCCTCGAGAAACCGTCGATCGATCTAGCCACATCTAGCTCGTTAGCCATCTGTCTAACATCGACCGCTGCGGTCTCATGCCAGCTGCTCGGCCATGACGCCCGCGCTCTGACGCGCACAGGTGATGGCGCGGTCGAAATCGTTGACCTTCAGCGCCGCGCGCGCCTGTTTGAGAAGGTCCTCGGCCATCTCGACATCGGACCCGATGCGTTTCGCCTCGCTGATCTTGCCCCAGGTGAGCTGGATCAGCTCGAGCGTACGGTGGCGCTGGATCGATTCCGTCGCCAGCTCCCGACTGCTCCGCGCCAGCTCCTTGGCGCGTTCGTAATTGCCCGTCTTGCGCGCCAGCGCGACCTGGTTAAAGAGGACCTGCGCTTTGGCAACATCCGCGCCGAGCGTCCGCGCATCTTTCAGCTTGAGCTGCGTTTTGCGGATCTCTTCGATCAACTGCTCGTGCTGTTGTTTCACGCGCTCGATCTCCTCCATACTCTGTTCCGCGTACTCCATCCCCTTCTCGTTATCGCCGCGATCGATGGCCGCCACCATCTGGTTGAACAGCTTCTCCGCGCGCGTGACATCGGCACCCATCTTGCGCGCATCCTTCAATTTCGATTGCGTCAGCTGCAGCATATCGACGAGCTGCTCGCACTGCTGGCGCGCAAACTCCGCTTCTTCCTCCGCCTTCGTCGCCAGATCGATCACGAGATCGTAGTCGCCTTCGTCCAGCGCCGAATTGATCCGCGAGAAATGTTCGCTGGCGCGGCGGGTATCTGCCCCGATCTTGCGCGCGTGGCTGATCCGCACCTGTGCGAGCTGGACCGCGTCGAACGCGCGCTCGTAATGCTTCCGGCGCTCCGTCACCATCTCGTAGATCTCTTGCGCCAGCCTCTTGGCGCGTTCGTATTCACCGTTATCGAGCGCCTCGGGGAGGTTATTGAAATCGTCCTCGATATCGAGCACATGCGCACCGAGCTTCTTGACATCGAAGAGGTGCTGCTGCGCGAGCTGGATCACCTCGAACGCCTCGTCGTATTCGAGCTCGGCCGTTTCGAGATGCTGCTCCGCTTTCGAGAGCGTATCGTAGACCTCATTATACGCATGCTCTTCCAATTGCTCCTCGGCGCGTGAAAGCTCGATCCGGGCACGGCTCACGGTCACGCCCTTTTTTTCGAGCTCTTCGGCGGTATGGCGCACCATCTGGATATTACCCTGCGCGGTCTGGTGGCGGCTGATACAGCGCTCGATCTCATCGAAGGTGATCGCAGCGAGCTCGTTGGCGCGCTCGATCTCGTCGTCCTCGAGCAGCTCTTTCGTCTGTTCCAACGATTCCTCCGCCGAGCTCGTCTCCGCGCCGATATTCTTCGCCTCGCTCAGCTTCAATTGACTTTCCTGGATCTTAGTCAGCGTTTCGTGGCGCGTCTCGGCGCGCTTCGCCGCGTCGATCGTTTGATCTGCGTACTTGAGCGCTGTTTCGTAATCCTCCTCCATGATCGCCGGTCGCGCCTTGCCAAGAAGGATCTCCGCCTTCGCCACATCGATATCGCGCTCCTTGAGCGTATTGATCAATGCACGCGCGTCCTTGAGCCGCTCGATGACATCGCGGTACTCCTGCGCGCTGACGATGAGCGCCTGGCTCCGTTCGAGCATGGTCACCACATCGGCGAACGCTTCTTGCTCGAACGCGGCGCGCGCTTCCTGGAAAAGGGTCTCCGCCTCGACCACATCGGCCCCGCGCTCACGCGCCGTGGAGAGGAGGTTCTGGGTCTCGATGATCATGTCTGTGGCTTTCTGGCTCAAATAGGCCTCGCGCTTCGTCTCGAGCGCGTCTCGCGCCGCGTCGAGTTTCTCCAACGTCGTGGACGGGTCATCCTCCATCACCGCCTTCGCCTCTTCGAGTAGCGTTGGAGCGTTCCCGACGTCGATCTCCGCGTCACGATATTGCTCGATCTCGCGCGCCACATCCTCGACCATGGCCGGGAGTTCCTCGTCGTAGAAGGTCTCGCGCAACGATTCCAGTGCGGTCTCGATGCCGCTCACCGTGTCCATCACTTCATCGTATCGCTTCTTTTCGAGGAGCGGTCGGACCGCTTTGAACCGCTCTTCCAGCGCTTCGACATCGACGCCGAGCCGCTTCGTCGACGAGATGAGCGACCGTGTCTCTTGGAGCGCTGCCATCGCATCTGCGCGCCGTTGCGCATCCTTCGCTGCGGCGATGGCCTCCTCGGCGCGCTCGGACGCTGCTTCGAAGTCGTCCTCCGCCGCGAGCGTTTCCGCCTCACCCAACAGCTTGCGCGAAGGTGCGGTCTTCGCGCCCGCCGCCTTTGCCTCGTCGACGATCTCTCGTGCACGATCGATCACCTGGGAGATGTTCGATTGGAGATAGTTCCGTCGTGTCTCACGCGCAGCTTCGCGTGCGTCGTCGAGCATGGTGATGGCGGTCTCGACCTCGGCGTTCGCCATGGCCGCACGCGCTTCGTCGAGCTCGGCGTTCAATTCCTCGAGCTCGATCTCGGTATCAAGTGCTGCGAGTTGTTCGAGTTGCGTTTCCAACGCTGCCGCGTCCGCTTCGAATCGCTCGGATTTGTGCGCACGCGTCGCCTCCTCCAACGCCGCTGACGCCTCCTCGGTGAGCTCGAGCGCGCGCTCGTATTCGCGCTCTGCGAGCGCTGGCTTCGCCTGATAGAAATAATGCTCCGCATCGTCCACCGCCACGCCTTCGCGTTTCGCCTCACCAAGACCGCGTTTGACCTCCTGCAACGCATCGAGTGTGATCGTGCTCAGTTCGCTCTCGCGCAGATCTTCCAGCTGTGACTCCACCTTCCCCGCCAGCTCGTTTGCCACATCATATTCCTCGTTATGATAGGCGCTCTTCGCATTATCCAGCGTCTCCTCTACCATGGTGGTATCGATGTCGTGCTCTTTGAGCGTCACGATCGCGCCACGCAGATCGGCGAAGATCGTATTCGCGTTCTCGATGAAGCCGAGCACCGCGACCTCGTCCGCCTCGCGCGCCTGCCGGGCGTATTCTTTCGCCTCTTCGAGGTTGCCGCCTTTGAGCGCGGAATCGCCGAGCTTGAGGTAGCGCATCGCTTCACTAATGTCGGCGCCGGAACGCTTCGCTTCGTCGATGATCTGTTTCGCGGCGCGTAATTCTTCTTTCGCCGCCTGGACATTCTGTCGCTGGAGCCGTTTATTGGCGGCGTTGATCCCTTTCTTCGCGATGGAGACCGCCTTGTGGTAGAGTTCCTTCTCGAAGACATTGATGGCGCCTTTCAGATAGCGTTCCACCGGCGCGGTATCGATCTCGTAATACTCGAGTTCCGCGATCATGCTACGGAGCCGCTCGATCTGAGCGTTGGCATCATCCCTCCCCGCACCCGCTTCACATTCTTTTGCCGCAGCGTAGGCGCGGTGCGCCGTTTCAACCGCCGTGCGAAAATCACCGTTACGGAACGCATGTTCCGCCGCTTTCAGTTCCTCGAGCGGCGCGGCCACATCGATGTCTTGTTTCTTTAGCGATGCGATGAGCGTCTGGGCGTTGATGATCGCTTCCGATGCCGCATCCTCGTCCGCCGCTTCGTCGCTGGGCGCAAATGGTGCTTCTTCTCCTGCGGCCTCTCTCTTACCAGCCACATGGTCCATCTTCGATCGACGGAGTTCGATCAGCGCCTCCTTCGCATAGCGATACGCGGTCTCATACTCCTTCCTTTTATATGGCGGTTCGGCCTGGCGATAGAGTTCTCGTGCGGAGTTGACATCGACCCCGGCGCGCTTGAGCTGTTTCAACCCGCTCTTCACTTTTTTGAGCAACTTCACCGTACGCTTCGGACCGACCTTCACTTTCTTCTTCGCGCGCTTCTTTTGCGGTTGCTTCGTTTTCAAAGCGACCTTCTTTTCGGCACGCTCGACCCGTTCCTCGGGGGGGAGTTCCTGCTCCGCTCGGGCTTCGACCTCCCTATCGATAGTGGCGCCCTCGAACGGCGATGCGGGAAGACCGTAGCGGTCAGCGTCCGTTACCTCCGTTGCCGCACCTGGCGCGTCATAATCATACCCTTGCGCCGCTCTATACGATTCTTGAGCGCCGTAGGAGTCACCTTCACCATATGCTCCGGATCGGTGTTTGGCGGCGTCGTCATAATACTGGTCTTGGGGCTGAGCCTGAGCCTGAGTTTGGGTCTGGGCCTGGGCTTGGGCCTCTCCCCGATCTTGATAGTCGTAATGGGAATCTTGATATTGGTACTGGTCCGTTTGCGGATAGTCTCCTTCGTAATCGCCCTGGTAGTCGCCCTGATAATCACCCTGGTAGTCGCCCTGGTAGTCGCCCTGGTAATCGCCCTGGTAGTCACCTTGGTAATCGCCCTGGTAGGAGTATTGGTCCTGCGCTGGGTACTGCTCCTCGCCGGCATATCCGTCGCTGGTTCCACCGGCGCGGGGTGCGCCGTATTGCTCGGCGTCGACCTCGGGCGTTTCCGCTCCGCCCTCCACCGGCTGTTTCTTCACCCGGCGCTCCCCCTCCGCCGATTTTGGCTTCGGCGTCTTTACCGGCTGTTTCTTCGGGGTTCTCACCGCATGGGCGCGCTTCGTCTTGACCGGGCGTTTCGGCTTGACTCCTTTCTTCCGTCGCTTCCCGCGTCGTTTCGCCGCCTTTTTCGTATGCTGGCTCCGTTTCGTCTTCGCCATTTTCTTCGCCCTCTCTGTCTTCGGCTGCGTGACCACCGGCTCCGGGGGTATCCCGGATGGGTCGGACGGAGTATCTGAACGCAACACCGTATCGATCGAATCGCGAACCGAAAGCGCGATCTGGATCGCTCCTTTAAAATCGTGGTCCTTCAATAGCGGTCGAGCGCGGGCGAACTCAGCCTCGAATATGGAGATGTCGACTCCCTGGCGTTTCGCTGCCTCGATCGTTTGACGGGTGGTCTGGAGCTCCATCATCGCTTGATCGTAGTAGGTTTTGACCTGGCCCCGTGTTCGCGGTGTCTGCGGGTTCATAATACCCACTCTGATGTCTCAATATATTCAGAAGTATAAATGTTTTCCAACAAAACGCCGCCGCCAGGCCCAGTCATCGTGCCACCCCTCCCATCATGAGCGCTCGGCGTGAGGATCGGCGCGGCGATATTGGCGCATGAACGAACTCACTATTACTCCGAGCGGCGAAGGTGGCGTACACCCTCCTCTGACGCAACGATCACATCGTCGGTGAGACCGAGGAAGAGGCCGCTGGTCACCACGCCGGGGATGGCGTCGATAGAGGCGCTGAGCCGCCGCGGATCGGTGATACGCTCGAAACCGCAATCGAGGATATAGTTGCCGTTATCGGATCGGAACAGCCCATCCCCGTCCCCATCCTCGTCGCGGCGTATTTCGACCGTACAACCCAGTGCTTCCAGCGCGCGTTGGGACGCACGATGGCCGAACGGTGTGACCTCGACCGGCAACGGCGAGCGTGTGCCGAGACAGTCCACCATTTTCGATCCGTCGACGACGATGATTTGCCGCTGCGTGCATGATGCAACGATCTTCTCTCTCACCAGTGCGCCGCCGAGTCCTTTGATCAGATCGAGCTCGGGGTCGACCTCGTCGGCGCCGTCGATGGTCACATCCAACCTCGGGTAGGTCTCCAGAGTGCCCAACGGTATGCCGTGTTTCGTTGCGATCTCCACCGTCGATCGTGAGGTGGGCACGCCGACGAGGTCCCATCCATTTTCGACGAGCTCGCCGATCTTGACGATGCTATAATAGACGGTGGAGCCCGTGCCCAGTCCGATTACCATATTATTCTCGATACATTCGACAGCACGTTCGCCGGCGATGCGCTTGAGTTCCATCCTTCCGTCCCCCTCGTGTTCGTGTATCATTTCCTATTCTTTATGCGATGATCCGGTATTTTCATTCGAACGATGAACTGGTGAAGTCCGAACTGCGACCCGACACTCTTTCTACTCTTTTTTCTCTTTCCTCGCCTGGCTCTTCGGGCCCCTCACCCGTACCTTGACGATGTTGTACCCTTCCTTACAGTTGATCTTGCCCGCCACCGCGTCGATGTGATGCTTCATCTTCGGTTTGACCCCGAGCGGGAAACAGAGTCGACGGTTCGGACAGTTCAAATACCGGCACTCGCGGTTCGGTATGGAGATGACCGCGCCTTCGATCGCACGATTCTTGTCGATCGCGATCTTCAACGGCACCTCTTCGATCTCGACGATCACCGCCGTTTCACCGGTCAGCTTACAGTGGTGTTTCTTGGGGCGTAGTTTCACGACCCGGTATCGCCGCCCTTCCTCGAGGCTAAGACATGCCACCTTCAATTTGCAATCCTTACATTCGGCCATAGGGCCCATATAGACGAATTTTTGACCCGGTTGTGCAATACGTTCGCTCAATAGGGTGATGAGTACCATTCGACTTCACCATGGATGTGGATGCGGTTTGGATAGTTCGGTATGCTGCAAGCAGTGTGACATGCTCGAACTTTCTCCAGCAAGTTTGACAAACCGACAGGGTTTTCGTGAGCAACACTATTGTAACACTGTAACACTGTACTGCCGAGGCGATGTACTGCCGAGGCGATGATCGATGATCGATGATCGAGCCGCGCGCGGTGCGAACATACCCTACCATATTAGTTCGATCGAATAGGACCAACCATTTGATACTGTGTCTCGGGCACTGAAGTCCAGGTATCAATGATTGAAATCCGATCGTCACTAGTCAACCCGATCATAGTATTTAAAGCTTCAGCGAATTCGGGCGGCCGAACGACGCATTGGCAGCATTTCCACAGCGACTGGGTCGCAGAGAACCCGCCGCCGATCCATTCCGCCACCGGTACCCTTTTTATCATACGAGCCGATGGGGGCGACCAACGCGAGTGGGCACTATGGTCGATCGTCAATCTCTCGAAGAGCTCGTGCGCGAAGCGGTACGCAACCGTAAATCAGACCGTCACCGGGACCCTGAGAGCGCAGGTGGTACAGGCGCATCCGCGAACAGACGACGGGGGTCGACGGTAGCCACACCGCGCGACCGGACAGCGCTCTCCTCATTGCGTCACGCAACACCCGCCCGCATCGGGGTCGGGCAGGTCGGGAGACGCTATCGCACCGAGGAATGGCTGAAGTTCCGTGCCGACCATGCCCGTGCAGTGGACGCGGTATGGGAAGAGGTGAGTGCGTCGGTCGTCGAACGCTGCGGTTTCATCGAGCTGCAGACGCGCGCAAAGGATAAACGCGAGTACCTGAAACGCCCGGACCTTGGTCGGCGGCTTTCCGCCACAGCGGTAGAGACGGTCAAGAGCAATATGGGGTTGCCGCCCTCACAAAGGAGTGTGAACGATGTGCTCCTCTGCGTCGCCGACGGGCTCTCTGCAGCGGCGATCGAGACGACACTCCCCGCGCTCCTTCCAGCATTGGAAAAAGCGCTCGAGACGGAAGGATTGGCCATTGCATACCCACGCTATTTTACCCGCCGAGGTCGGGTCTGGATCATGGACCATCTCGGCGACCTCCTCGAACCGACCATCGCTATTCTCCTCATCGGCGAGCGACCCGGATTGGTGACCAGCGCGAGCTTGTCGGCATATATCGTCTATGAGCCACGGTTAACGACCCGCGAACCGGAGCGGTCGCTCATATCCAATATCCATGAGGGGGGCCACCCACCGGCTGACGCGGCGAAGTCCATCGCGCGCACCGCGCGTGAGGCGATCGACACGGGCTGCAGCGGCGTCGCGCTCAGCTCACGACGCAACGGGACGAAAACGGAAAAAGAGCCAAGAACCGAAGGGGAGGGTGGTCGATGAACACCGCGTCAGGAAAGTCAACACCCGCTGGTACGCCTGGTATGCCTGGTACGCCGGTGGAGCATCCCGCCCAAGTGCTCGCCGCGCGGGTCATCCCGTTCGCCGACGAACAACTGCGCACCGTGCTCGCGCTCGGCCCGGACGACACCGCGCTCGCGCTCATCACCGCCACCCTCGACGACGCGCTCTATGTCGCCGTGGACGAGGCCACCAAAAGAGCGGCGGTGAGGGTCGTCTACGCGCACTCATTCTATGCCGGGTCCAATTACCCCTCCGGGCCGCTCTCCGGCGAGGTACTGACCGTTCTTGCGGGAACGGGGCCTGCGGAGGTTGCCAGCGGGCTCGAGGCGGCCATACAGCATCTCGAGACCGAAGCACTCTTCTACGCCCTCACGCCGCATGGGTCGCGCGCACCGGTCTGCTACTTCCCGCATGTCGTCTCACGGTGCGGCTCCTACCTCGCCGCCGAAGCGGATGTCGCGCCGGGCACACCGCTCGCCTACCTCATCGCGCCGCCGCTCGAAGCGACCATCGGGCTCGACGCAGCATTGAAAGCGGCGACGGTCACGATGAAGAAGTTCTATGCGCCGCCGACGGAGACGAACTTTGCGGGCGCGCTCCT
>CAZSUE010000057.1:0-13215 GCA_964609045.1 uncultured archaeon
GGTGCTTTGGGGAAATATGGACGATAAAACCCGCGCCGAACACGCCGAAAAAGTACTCCGCGAGAAACTGGGCCCTCAATTTGAGGGCATTAAGGTCCATGTCGGCTTCGGCGATGTAGTAGTTCGCCAGCGGGACCGAGCTGTTTGTGGGGTTGTAGACCTCGACGAACTCGTCGCTCGATTCGCTCGCAATCCCGTCGCCGTTCCAGTCGTAGTCACTGGGCGCATCGGGGAAGACCTCGTTGATGACGAGCGGTACCACCGTACGGACGGTGAACGCGAAGAGTTCGCTCTCGTTGGTCAGACCGGACGAATCGCACGCCCAGATCCGATACTGGACGCTCGTGCCGTTCGATAGCGGCACCAGCGGCGCGGGGAGTCTATAAACTCCGTCGCTTCCGGTCATATTGACCACAGTCCAGTTCGCGCCGCTATCGGTGGTATAGTTGAGTTGTACTGCCTCAACCGCGTGTTCGTCAGTGACCTCTACCATGACCTCGATCGGATCGAGCTCGGTGGGCGACGCCGGTTCGACCGCGGGCGTGCCGATGGTCGGAGGCGTGTCCGCTTCGAGCGCGTAGGAATATTCGTCGCTCTCAGCACCCTGCGAGCCGTTGTCCACTGCCCAGATACGATAGCGGACGGTGGTGCCGTTGGGCTGCGCGGGGATCGCCGAGACCGTCGTAAAGGATGTGGCGCTCGTGTTCTCCATCTCGATGGTGGTGACATTCGCCCAGTCGTTGAGCGTATAATTGAGCTGTACCGACGCCACGGCGTGATCGTCGGTCACGGTGACGGTGACATTGACCTCCGTGCTCGAAGTGGGTACCGCGGAATCCAAAAGCGGTGTGCCGATGGTCGGCGGGTGGTCGACGAAACCCATCCCCGGGATCTCAATGGGCGATGAGGTATTCTGCGGGTCGGAACCGATGGTGGCATTGCGGAGGATGAAATCGGCGCTGTTGTTGTTGGTGTCCACCCCATTGCCGCCGTAGCTGTCGGTAACGCCGGGGAGGCGCTCGATACTTTCGCCCGCACCGGGCTCGACAGCGCTGGCGCCCTCGACGAACGCGTTCTGCGCATCGCCCCATCCCACGCTGTCGACGATGGTGCCGGTATCTGCGTCGCCGTCGCGCAGCGCGATGCCGTTATTTGGCGAGATACCGTAACTCGTGGTGACATCCGGTGTCACGGGGATCGTGGTATAATCGTTGCGTGCCCAAAGGAAGAATCCATATGCGGGCACGACATGGTCGCTGGAGAAAGCCTTGATGCTGTTATCGCTCGTACCCTCACGCGTCCGCTTCACGAGACGCATCCCGTCGAGGCTGATCGAGCGGTTCGTCGGGTTATAGAGTTCGATGAAATCGCCGCTGGCGTTGATCGCGCTCTCGATCTGGACCTCGCTGATGACGAGGTGGTCGACGGTAGCGTTGCTCGTCCCGTTGCCACTACCATTCCCGGTCCCGTTCCCATTCCCGTTCGCACGGGTCAGTGGTTCGGAAGTGGAGGCGACATTGTTGGATAGAGATGTGGTATCGTCCGCCGCGCCTGCTATACCGTTCGAAGCGATTGCGCCGATCCCGGTAATGAGCGGGAGCATGAAGCTGGCGATGATGAGTGCAATAATACCGTGTCTGATCGATCTATTCATGCTTATCATCCTCCATTAGAAATCCATATCCGCGCCGCCGCCGACATCGTCCATCCCCATCCCTCCACTGAACGGTTGGTCGATCTCTTCCGGTTCGAATCCCGTTTCCTTCAACTCCTCACGCTGTGCGTCGACCCGTCGGAACATGAGCACGACGATATAGATCACACCCAGCGGGAGGAACGCGTAGATCGAGAAGAAATTCAACAGCCCCGCGAAGTACCATGCCAGTGTGCCGTGGGAAAGGTCGAGCGCGCGACAGAGCCAGGGCGTGAACACCGGTTCATACGAGAAGGCGTTCATATTCCAGATCATGAGCGCGACGGCGCCGTAATTGGTGAAGGTATTGCAGACCGCGCCGCCGGACTCGGTCCAACCGGTGCCGTTGGAGCGTTTCTTGGTGAACGGGTGCCAGAGGTTCGACCCGAGGTTCCCGGTCTGGTCGGTGAGGACATGGCCCCAGAATCCGCCGATGATGATGGCGGAGGCGAGGAGCCCGTGCTTCGTCTCGAAGATGTAGTAGCCCGCGCCCTGACCGGTCCAGAGACCGTAGAGCGCGTAGAATACGAACCCGAGCGGCGCGAGGAGGAGCCCGACGGAAAGGGAATGGCTCCACATCCGGTGCCAGGGAATGAAATCGGCACGGATCATGTCACCTTCGGGTATGAACGCAAAATCCGGCCCGGAGAAGATATCGGCGTTGTTCCACTCGTGATAGGAATAGTCGAGGTCTGCGTGGAACGGTGCCTCGGCGTAGGCCTGGTCTTCCGGTATCTCGGTCTCAGGATAGGGCTGCTGGCCGGTGGAGATGATCGGCCCGATCTTACAGATCGCGACCTTCCGCTCCGGATCGATCTTGATCGAGTACCGGCGCCACTCGTCCGGGCCGAGCTTGATGGTGTGGAACTGCGCGCGCACCTCGCGGTTCTCTTCCTGCGCCTGATCGATGGCCTTGGCGAGGGTCTTGGCCACGAGCATGGGATCGAGGTTGTCCGGGTCGAGCGTCACTTCGTAATCGCGGATCATCATGTAGCGTGCGAACCGGAAATCGAGCGTATCGGGGAGCACCCCGAACATCCCGCCTAGAAGGATGATCAACGATTTATCGATATAGGCCAGTTCCAATGCCGATGCAAAACATGTAGCGATCGCAGCGCCAACGATGAAATGTGTCATACCTTTCATAATCCATCACCTCCTCGTATTAGATCAGCCCCAGCATTGCAGCAACGATCGGCCCCAGCCCCGCGATATTGAGCCAGAGCGGCACGAGCAGCGCCGCAAGAAGGTTGGTCCGGCGTGAATGGAACACCACCGGAATGGTACCGATGGCGGCGGCGAGGCTCATGATGAGGAGCCCCTGCCAGCTCGTTAAGAGATAGATGATGATGATGATGATCACGAGCACCGCGATGGAGATATACTTATAGGATACCGACGAGACGAGCTTCGCGGCCACGCGCGAGAGGAGGAGCGTGGCGACGATCGTCGCGGCGCCGGCGATGAGGACGCACCCGGCGAGGATATAGAACTCGTCGAAGGTCTCCGGGATGAAGAAGAGATTGAAATTGATGGCGAGCCCGCCGCGACGCAGGTGCATGAGCGGATACATGAACGCCATCATCCCGCCGACATAATAGAGGATACGCACCGTGCCGATGGACATGATGAACATGGTCGAATCGCGCTGCGCCGTGGCGTGGCCGGTAAAGAGCCCGGCGGGACCGGCGGTCACACCGGGTATGAGCGACCCGAACGCGCCGCCGATGGTGCCGGAGCCGGTGACGCGAAGGATCTGTTCTGCGTTCACCTTCGCGCTCTTGGCGATATGCTGCTTCGGGATCTTGGTGCGCGCCACGAGGTTTAAAATGACCGAGGGCACGGCGAAGAGCCCGACGAAGAGCGGCGCGAGGTTCGAGAACGCATCCTCGGGCGGTATCATTGTTTTGTAGAACACGATCATGCCGAGGAGTGCGGAGAGGAAGAAGGTAAGATAGCCGGCGGCGAGTGAGGACCACCCGTCGACGAGCCGCTGCAGCCGCGTCTGGCCCACACCGAAATCCTTGGGCCATTCGGTCATGAGGAGGTAGACGATAACGAGTCCGATGATCCAGTAGACATGCGGCCGGAGGACATTGTAGAGGAGTGAGAGCCGCGGCCCGAGCGCGACAAGCCCGAGGACGACCACATAGAGCCCGGTGATGGACGAGATCGAGGTGAGGAGCACGGTCTCGTGCGCCTTTCCGAGCATCATCGATCGCGAGGACGGAAGGATGATAAACACCGTCGAATCGTCAGGTGCCTGGAAATAAAGGGTGGTGATACAGGTGAAGAAAACGGTAAAGCTCACGATCATCCCGATAAAGAGCCCGCCGAGAATGATCGGGTCGAACAGACCCGCCAATGGGATATAGATGAGCACGGCGAACCCGACGATGTTGTAGATATGCAGCCCGGGAAGGAACACGAGCAGCATGGAGATCGCGACGCCGAGAAGTGAGAAGAGCACGGTGAGGACAATGAGATCCGGTGCGATCATAGGTTCACCTCCGTATCATGGGACGCATCCGTCGGCGGCGGACTGTCAGGGTCGGCATCGCTTCGGGTAGCGAGGACCGCGTCGTCCGAGTTCGAGCGGATATTGATCTGCCAGTCGCCTTGGTACGAGCCGATCCTGCCACGGATGGTTACGCTGTCGCCCTCTTCGAGCGAGGCGGGGAGGTTCGTGTCGTAATCCGCATAGACCATGAAGGTCTGGGTGGTGGATTGGTCGGTGATGTAGAAGAGCGCGCTATCCTCGAACCATGCGATGGAATCCACGGTGGCGTCGACCTCGACGAATGTGCCGTCGTACTGTGCGGTATCGTCGAGGAGCGTGTCGAGGGTCATCGAGGTATACTCCACCGGCCCGGTGAGGTCGATGAAGGATGCGCCCGCCTTCGCGTTCATGGAGAATTCGTAGGTCCAGCCGTATTGCTCGCTGTGTTCGTAGTTAGTGAACCGACCGGTGATGGTGTAGTGGTTGCCGACGACGACGGCGGAGAGATCGAATTCGACGGTATCGAAATCCGAGACGATGGTGAAGAGCTCTTCGTCGGGGTTGCCCTGGCCGAACCGGAAGAGGCCGTAATCGTCCTCCGTTCCACTCCACACCCATGTGCATTCCACATCGGTGAACCGGAGATGGTCGCCGAGATACTCGTTGGGGTTAGCGTAGAGCGCGGCGATGGTGACATTTTGATAGTCGATCGCATCACCACTGTGAATGACCGCATGGTCGCCGCGTTTACCCTCGAGGTAGACCTCCCATTCGCCGTCGTAGTTCATCACCGTGCCGTAGAGATCGACCACCTGTCCCTCTGCGAGATTCTTGAGCGGTTCGAGGTCGCGGGCGACCACCGACATCTCGCGACTGATATTGTCCTGATAGACGGCGAAAAGCGAGAAGATATCGGTGTTATAGCGATAGCTCCAGTTGACCGTGAGATGCCGTAGCGCGAGGCGCTGGTAAATATAGTCCACCGGGTTATCCTGCACTTTCGTGAAGTTCTCCACCGGTGTGTAGGTGGTGGGCGCGGGCTCGAGGAGCGTGACCGCTTCCACCGAGCGTGGGTTGATCTGCCATGCATCGCGGTACCAACTGAGATACCCGGTGACCTCGACACGATCGAGGTACCCGAACCGGTGGAGGTACCACTCTTCGTACGGCGGGAAATTCTCCTCTTTATCGTTGGTGAAATTGTCGTCGGTCAAGAGGACGGTGGTGGACCAAAAAGGAACGTCGATGGTGCGGCCGGATCGGGTACTGCCCAGTTGCAGCTTGGAGAGCCAGTCGGAGAGGTCGGGGTCGGCCGCAAGCGTGCCGGTCACGCGCACCTTGTCACCGGTCTTGAAATCGCTCCGTGAGGCGTTGAGGAGTGTATCGATGGGTACCTCGGTATAGTCCGGCTCGACGATCTCGACACGGTCCGGATTGCGCACTTCCATCATCTCGAAGGTGGGGAACCAATAGACGACCCCCTCGAGATAGACCTCGTCGCCGACGACGGGGAAGTTGTCCCGCTCCTTTAATACTTCTGTGACATGAAAGCGTGCCTTGACATAGAACGAATGGTCAAATCGGTCGATGACACCGTCCTCGTTCGTATCCTCTTCGGCGATATACATTCTATAGACACCGAAATCCTTGTTAATGGTCTTATGGTAGCTGGTATCCACCACCCATCCATGGACGCGGATGGTGCGGAAGCCGTCCGACTCACTAACCTCGTCGAGGTGCGTTAACGGGGTGACATAGGAAGAAGAGAGGAGAAGGAACACGATCCCGATGACCAGCATGGGGAGGAGCGATACGACGATCCATTTTTCGCTGACCCGTCCCTCGATACCGGTCATACAGTAGGGGCACTCTTTGCGCTCACCGATCTTGCGCCCGCAGGAGGGGCAGTACCCGATGGGTTCCTTGGCACCGAGTAGTCCTTTCTGTCGCTTCTCGGCGCGTTCATATTCGTGTTTTGTGATCGGCGGCGGCATCTTGTCCGGATCGGTGGTGATCGGCTCGCTCCCATCCGATATCTCGTAATCGTACGCTGCGGCGTCGTAATGGCTCTCGCCTTCCCAGAGTTCGTCGAAACTTTCATCCTTGGTCGTCGTCGCCGTATCCTCTTCGACCATACTTACCACCTCCAGCTCGGTTCTGTGGTAATCGCGTCCGGTTCGGGCGCTTGAACGACCCAGTGCGGCTCTCGACCGAACGTACTAAGTTGTATCGTACCGGAGAGCTCGACCACTTCCCCGACCACGGGATGATCGGGCCACTCGTCCTTGGTCGGCGATTTCTCACCATGGATCGTGATCATCTCCATGATGAGCGACGATTCGACCGTGGCGCCATAGCGGGTGCTGAGCTCCATGGTGAAACCCCAGTATGCGATAGAGGAGCCTGTATTCAGCCCCGTCACCCGCACCCAATCGAAATCCTCCAATAGTGGCTGGCGAAGGAGATGCATGGCGCGAAATCCGCTGTTGTGCCTCTTGTCCGGGACGACCCAGAAGGGGTCGTGGGAGCCGACAGGGTAGAGATCACTTTTCACGATCTCACGGGAATGGGACTCGATGAGTGCGGTGGAGTTTGTTAAGAACGGCGTATAGATCGTGAGCGTACTCGTATAGCGGTAGTCGTTCTCGTCGAGGGCCACACGTGTCACCTCGCCGCGCATGCGCTCACCGTCGGAGGCAACCTCGTCGAAGCTGACTGTGGTCCGGGTCTTATCCTCTTCGAACTGCGACGGCACATCGTCGAGGAGCTCGAACTGGTACGACGGTATGAACGGAAAGAGATCGTTCCACGTCACATCCACGCTCTTGTTCGTTTCGACCGCGTAATCCACACGGTATGCGCGGTGGTATTCGGTCTGGAGGTCGAGATCCCAATAGATCTTTTCAATATGCAGATCGTCCGCCACGGGGTCGACGAAGAATGTGGGGCGACCTTCGACGATGAGCCAGTTGCCATCGTCGGCCGGTTCGAGGCGCGCGTCTGGAGAGAGGTCGTAGGATGCGTCGTCGAACGCGCTGGCAAGGGTGGCGTTCACCTCGCCGGCGTCGAGATACTCCGACCAGTCGATCTCGCCGGTGCTCTCGATGCGAAAGGTCCGCTCGTCGTTCCCGGAGTAGGTTCGGGGGCTGTACTTCGCCTCCACCGCAAACAGCGATTCGCCCCAGGTGCCGTTATACCGGAGCGTGAACGGTGCGTAGGGGAGGCTATTATTCGTCGTATTCACCGGTCGCGCGGCGTTGGGTATCGCTCCGAAGCCGGTCCATTCCTCGAGCTCGAGCGCGATGGGGCCCCAACCGGTATTGACCGATCGGGCGTCGAAGAAATCGTCGAACGCGAGACAGAGACCGGTGTTCTTTTCGTAATAACGATGCGAAGTATAGTCAGAGAACCGTTGCGCAGACTGGTTCGCAAGATAGGTATGATAGGTCTCGTTGGTGACGGCGAGGGTATACGAGGTCGCAGGATCGATCACCGCGAACTCCGGCTCGTAATATTTCTCTTGCCCGGAGATATCAATGATCTTCGCATCTTTCACCATCTCCTCGATGGTCACGAACGCGGGCGTGGGTCGATCGATCTCGAGCTGGTCGGCGCTATTGAGTCCGATACGCCGGTCTTCGCCGTGCCACTGGACAGTCCCCTTCAGCGTCACGCGATCACCCCATGTGGGGATCTTGTCCTGCGCCTTCATCTGTTCGAACGCGTCCTCGTATGCTTTGACATGAACGACGCCGTCCTCGTCGAAAACACGAAAATCATATGCCCCCATCAATTTGTTCGGGTCGACGCCGTCCTTCAAATGGAAATTCATATCGCCGATCACCGTGCCGTCGATCTCGACATAGGCGTAGTTATGGGTCTTGCTGATGTCGTCGATATCCACCGCTGGATTGTTAAAGGCCATGGCGACCTGGTGGAAGACGAGGAGCCCGATGATGCCGAGGACGAGGCTCCCATATTTGACATAGACGATCTCGCGTCGTTTCTCCACGACGGTCCGACAGTACGGACACTTCTCCACCGGGCCGATATACCGGCCGCAATTAGGACAATAACGTTCTTTCTCCGGTTCGTGACGATCCTTTGTCGACAAATTTGGCATGACACGACCCCCTTGACGCGCAGCTCTTCAAAGAATGAGCGGATAGTGTAGTTCCCGCTCTCTATTAAATATTTCTCACCTAAGACTGGATTATTCTCATGCGAGTCGTCCATTGAGCGATCCGCGAGTGCATAAGCCGATCGATGAGATGAGGGCGAAGATTCCCAATCGGAGTTCAAACGCGATACCGTTCATCCCCGGAGCATCCCCGGAGCATTGCGGGAGCGATCGTCGTCCTTAAAAAGCATGAAGGAGCCATCTCCTTTGGGGCGGCGGCGATGACGCGCCCGTCCGCGGCTCGACGCGGTCCAATAGCGAAGAATGGATCATGAGTTGCGTTCGCGGGGTTTTCCCAACACAAACAGAGCGGGAGATGAGAACGCACTGTGCCTAAATGGCTACGCGATCTAAACTGGGTGGATGTGGTCAATTCCTCATCGTACAGAGCACCAATGGTAATCTCGTGCCTACGACTTTCTAGCGAAAGTTACAGGGTCCCACGGAGCCCCGCGTCCCATTTTTCGTTCGTTGTCTCGATCGCTCCATCATCGGTCTTTTTTGGTCCTGTCGGCGACGGCGGTGCGGTGTTCGCCCCTCGATGGCACAACAACGGCCGCTCTGTCGACTCTCAAGTCAGTTCAATTCAATTCAATTCAATTCAAATCGAGTCAAGTACGAAACCTTTATCTGTCCCTGTCTGGTTCCGGCTTCCGGTGGGCCGATGCCGCAGTTGATCGACGATATCAAGGTCTCACAAAAGATCATCGAACAGTTCTTCGAAACCTTCACCTCCTATCTCGAGATGGATGTGGCCATCGCCGGCGCTGGACCGTCGGGCATGGTTGCTGCTGCGAAGCTCGCTGCGGCGGGGAAGAAAGTGGCGATCTACGAGCGGAAGCTCTCCATCGGCGGCGGGATCTGGGGCGGTGGGATGACCTTCCCTTACCTCGTCGTGCAAGAGCCGGCGGTACACATCCTCAGGAACGCGGGTATTACGGTTCAGACCGACGGCGACGGGTACTATACCGCGAACGCGGTGGAGACCGCGACGAAACTCTGTGCCGCGGCCATCGATGCCGGCGCGCATGTCTTCAACGCGATGACGGTGGAGGATGTCCTGATCCGTGAGGGCGATATCGGCGGGTTCGTGATCAATTATTCCGCCATCGATGCGGCGGGGCTGCATGTGGACCCGCTCACGATACGGGCGGACGCGGTCCTCGACGCCACCGGTCACCCCTGCGAGGTCTGTCATGTGGTCCATCGCAAGGTCGGAAAGCTCCATACGCCCAGTGGGAGGATCGAGGGCGAACGCTCCATGGACGCGAAACGTGGCGAGATCAAGGTCGTGGAGAACACGGCCGAGGTCTATCCCGGCCTGTTCGTCGCAGGAATGGCCGCGAACGCGGTGTTCGGGTCGCCGCGGATGGGGCCGATCTTCGGCGGGATGTTCCTTTCGGGCCAGCGCGCCGCGGAGCTGATCCTCGAGAGGCTCGCTGCGCTCCAATGATGACGCTCGAAATGGAGCGAAAATAGAACATAAGCTAGAACGGTCGCCCGAAAAGCAGATAGGACCCCATCTCGTTGGACGCCATATGGCACCGCCGAACGACGATGTGGAACTGCTCCTCCCCGCACGTGACCCGACCTGCCTCCGCGCCGCCGTTGCCAACGGCGCCGACGCGGTCTATTTCGGGTTGCAGCGGTTCAACGCGCGCCGCGCCGCGACGAACTTCACATGCGAGACGCTGGAGAGCGTCGTCCGGTTCTGTCACCATCGCGGCGTGCGGACCTACATCACGCTCAATACGCTCATCAAGAACGATGAGCTTGCGGATTTTCTCGCACTCGTCGCCGTCGTCGGTCGCAGCGGCGCCGACGCCGTGATCGTCCAAGATCCCTGTCTCATCCCTCACATCGCCGACCATGCGCCCGACCTCGAGGTCCATCTCTCCACCCAGGCGACCACGACCAACGCCGCCGCCGTGCCCGACGGTGTGGACCGCGTGATCCTCCCACGCGAGCTCGATCTCGACGAGATCGCCGCCATGGCGCATGAGGTGCGCTGCGAGATATTCGCGCACGGCGCGCTCTGTCTCTCCTACAGCGGCCAGTGCCTTTTTTCATCGCTCACCGGCGCACGCAGCGGCAACCGCGGTCAGTGCGCGCAGCCCTGCCGTTGGCGCTACAATGGACGCTACGCGCTCTCCACCATGGACCTCTGCCTCGTCGCACGCTTACCGGAGCTGATCGCAACCGGCATCGTCGCGCTCAAGATCGAGGGGCGGATGCGGACGCCGTTCTACGTGGCGACGGTGGCGCGGACCTATCGCAAATATCTCGATCGTGCGCTGGCGGGCGAAATGGTCTATACGGTCGACGACGAGGATATCGACGCATTGGCACTCGCGTTCAATCGCGGGTTCACCGAGGGCTACGCCGTTACCGATCGCATCGTCGACGACCGCATGGCGATGAACCGCGGGCTCTATCTCGGTACGATCGAAGACGGTGCGCTCGAGCTGGAGGCGACCCTCCGCGTCGGCGACGGCATCGGCATCCATTACGAAGGTAAGAACACCGGCCAGACGATCACCGAGGTGTTCCACAATGGTGAGCGGGTCGAAACGGCGGCGCCCGGCAAGTCTGTCACGCTCGGTCGCGCGCTCGAGCGGGTGCCAGACGGTGCGAGGGTCTACAAGACGGCGCTGGCCGACCAGCGCGTCACGCTTGGCGACGACTTCACGCCCGTCGCACGCATGATCCGGTACCGTCCGGTCGAGCTACCGGTCATGAAGGCGGGACGGCCGGACGGTGCTCCAAAGCTGTTCGTCCACGTGGCCTCGGCCAGAGATGCTGCAGCAGCAAACCGCGCCGGGGCGGACATCGTCTATTACGATCCTCTCGCCGAGGATGTGGAAAGGGCGGCTACGGCGGTGCGTACTGCGCAGTTCTTCCTCGCCACACCACGCATCGTATGCGAGGGCGCGTTCGATCGGCTCTGGCACCGGCTCTCATCGTTGCTGAGCGGCGACACCACGGTGAACGGTGTCCTCGTCGGCGAGCGTGGCGTGCTCCGGCGGCTGAGGGACGCAGGCGCCATCGACCGATACGACCTCGCGCTCCACCGGCACTGGTCGTTCAATTGTTTCAACGACATCGATGTCGCATGCTACCCAGGGGTGCCCATCGTCTCGCTCGAGCTGAACTTCGAGGAGCTGGCCGCGTTTCGCGATAAAAGCATCATCGTAATGGTGCACGGGACACAGCCGCTCATGATCACGAAGGAGCCGCTGGAGCCGCGGCGCGGTGCGCTGGTGGACGAGGACGGGCGGCGTTTTCCGCTTCGTCACGTACGGGGGACCGACGATGTCGAACTCCTCAACTGCCGCCCGCTCGGGCTCTTTTCCCGCACGCGTCACCTCATCGAAAACGGGATGAAATGGTTCTATCTCGATCTTTGCGAAGTGCGCGATGTGGCCGAAATGGTCGGGCTCTATCGCCGGGTCGTTGACGGCGAGCGTTTCGACACCCGGCGGATCCGCCGTGGCCATACCACCGGCCATTTCCGGCGTGGGGTGCATTGAGCGCGATCTGCGTCGGATCGGACGGTGGTCATCGCGCGGATGCTATATTCTTGCATTGGTGTGATTTTGCGTTTTCGATCCCATCGATCCCATCGATCATTTGAAGGTTCATCCGATCGGTTTTTCGTCCGCACCGCGCTTGGTCGAAACGACGCCTTCCGGCAGGAGGGGCGGGGTCGCCGCCATCGCGGTCGCCCTGCCCTCTTCGTTCTCCTCTTCGACCTCGGCCTCGTCCGGCCAGAGGACCATGGAGACGAATGCGGCGAGGAGTGCGCCGACGATCGGCGCCAGCCAGAAGAGCCAGACCTGCTCCAGTGCGAGGGTTTTCCCCGCGGTGATCGCGACGATCGCGGCGGGGCCGAGGCTGCGCGCGGGATTGACCGATGTGTTCGTGATGGGGATGGAACAGAGATGGACCAGCATCAGCGTGAGACCGATGGCCACCCCCGCGAACTTGCCGTGGGCGCGCGTGGCGGTGGCGCCGAAGATCACCGAGAGCAAGACGAATGTGAACGCGACCTCCGCGACGAACCCCGCCCGGAGATCGTAACCGCCCGGCGAGCCGTCCATACCGTACCCGTTGGATGCGAGCCCGAACTCTCCCACTTCGAACGCGGGAAGCCCCAGCGCGATGGAGAGGATGATCTCTGCGGCGATCAGTGCACCGATACATTGGAAAAGGATATACATCGCGGCGTCGAGCGCCTCGATCTTCTTCCTCACCAACATAGCGACGGTCACGGCGGGGTTGATATGGCACCCCGAGATCGGCCCGACGGCGTAGACCATCACGAGCACGCTCACCCCGAACGCCACGGAGACGCCGAGGTATCCGATGCCGATATGATAGGAGCTGTCACCGATGGTCGCCACCGACGCTGCGGCAAAGACCGCCGACCCACATCCGACGAGGACCAGTACAAATGTTCCGAATAGTTCTGCAAAATATTTTCTCATTCCAGTTCGCATGCTCGTTCCCATAGTCGTTCCCATAGTCGTTCTCACCACCTTCGGGATCTGGTTCGGTTCGATTTGGTTCGGTGTCGCACACGAACCGCTGAACCGTTACGATCGATCTTAAGCGGAATTGTATATTTTGCGTTTATTTAGATTTAACCTGTCTTTACCGGAGGGAGAACGCGCCGTCCATAGCGTAAAGATCTGGTTCAACTGTCATCATAGGAGGCATGGGCCGCCGTCGTGACGGGCATGGACCCCATTTCTTTGGATGTTTCCCCACGAGCGTATTCAGATATCCCTATGTTCGATCTCGATCTCCACATCCAGCCTCTCGAGCCATCGATCGGCGAAT
>CAZSUE010000058.1:0-13143 GCA_964609045.1 uncultured archaeon
CCCGCCTCCGTCTCTGCGTCCGTTTCCGCGCCGGCTGCCGATGCCGCTTCCACTTCCACTGTTTCTATTGGGGGTTCTGTTTTTGTTGCGGTCTCTGTTTCTTCGCCCGCGCCGCTCTCAGCGGATGGAGCCACCGTGGCAGTTTCGGCGCCGGCGTCGCCACCGGTGGCGATCACATATTCTGCGCGATACGCAAGCTCGATAGATTCGAGGTACTCGCTGGAGGCCAGCTTCCGCTTCGCCTCATCGTACATCTCCTGCGCCTCTTCCACATCCTCGCCGCGTTCCTCCGCCGCCTGGATCGTCTGTTTCGTTTCCTCCAATCTCTTGATCAGCTCGGTGAGCGTCGGTGGTGTATCGAAGGTGGGCATCTCGAACGCGGGCGCGGCGGCCTCCGCTTCTTCTGCCGCAGCGCCACCGGGCTCTCCACCTGCGCCAGCACCCCCGGCGGCGGATCCTTCAGCGAGCGCGCGGCTTTTCTTGGCCTGCTCCAACGCCTCTTCGAGCTCGTTATCGGCGAGCGCCTCCTTTGCATCGGCGAGGAGCGCTTCGGGCTCGTCCACATCACCGCCGGCAGCCGTCATTTCGTTGATAGCCAGTTTGGCGGCCTTGAGTTCGTTGACCACATCGCGCCGTTGGACGGGCGCAGCCGCTTTTTCCTCGGTTTCTTCCGCTGCTGCCGCTTCCGCTTCGCCCGTTGCTCCTCCGCCCATTTCCGGTAACGGTTCGGTGATCGTATCGAGGTCCAGCCCGCGCATGGCGCGCGCATCGATGGGGAAGAGGAGCACCGATCCGTTCTTCGCCGCGATCCAGTTCAGGTCTTTTAACCACGCGATGAACGCGTCGATATCGTGCTTATTCGCAAAATAGCGCAACCCGTGGAGGATGATGGGCGCATGGCCGTGTTGCTTGCTAAACGACATGTACCGCGTGGTGAGATCGTTGATCGCCGAGGGGTTGATCGTCTCGTCCGTGATCACGGAACTGAGCCATACGCTCTTGGTCTCCTCGTCGAGGTTATACGCTTCTTTTATCGATCCGGGTTCCATGTAGCTGATACAGAGCCCGCCGCCCTCGCCGCTACTGGAAAGCCGCGAGAAATAATCGAAGGTCAGCTCGCCGTCGGTGTCCTCGACAATATAGGTATGCCCCCAGACCTCGTCGTGAACGCCTTGGTACTGGAGCTGTTCGGAACTGGCGCGGTAGATCGGGTCGGCGGCGAAGATCTCTTCGAGCTCATCGTCCTCCTCTTCTTCCTCTTCTTCACCGAACACATCGAAATCGTCGAACTCCTCGTCGTCGTCGAGGAAGCCGAGGTCGTCCTCTTCGCCCTCCTCCTCCATGAACGCGTCGACATGCGCGATCTCCTCTTCGGTGAGTTCTCGTGCGTGCCGTTCGAGGAATGCGAGCTCTTCCTCGTGGTAGAGCCCGGGGATCACCGGCATGATCACGATCGCATCGGTCTCTTGCACCATCAGCTTCAGATCGTTGACCCACCGCGAGATGATCTGGTAGTTATTTTTGCGGATGAGGTAATCGAGCCCGTCGAGGAGGATGACCGACCGTTGGTTCTCCTCGCCGAACTCCGAGATGGTGAACGCGATCTTCCCGATCTGGGTCGGGTTGAGACAGAAATCGCGCTCGATCGGGGTGAGCCAGTAGAGCGGGACGTCGTCCTGGAGGTTGCGCTTGTTCTTCACCTGTGGCGGCGGATTGTTGGTCAGGACCATGCCGGGTGCGCCCTCCGCCACGAGATGCCGGAAGAACCGGAACGCGCGATCCGGTTCCACCTCGGCCGAGATGAACACCACACCCCACTGCGCGCCGCGGTAGACCTCCTCCTCCTCCTTCGCTTTCTCCTCCTCGGAGACCTCCTGGATGGCGATGTCCTTGAGCCGGCGGCGCTTCCGCTCGTGCTCGATATATTTCTCCGTATCGATGGGGACATACTCTTTTTGCTCGGGATCGTATTCGAGCTCGTTGTCGACGAAACGATAGACCGCATGACGCTCGCGGTCGGTGAGCGGGGGGAAGGTGCTCTTCAGAGTGGCATAGTCCTCTGCATCGAACTTCGCCTTCGTAAGCGGCAGCACCATCAACGCGTTTTGATCGCGCAGTTCCGCGTTCAGGTCCAGCAGCCACTCGTGCACCGTTTCGAAATCGTTATTCTCCACGAGATAGTGGAGCCCGTCGATGAGCACGACGCCGTGGTCGATCTCGCGATAAAAATCGGTGATCCGCTTGAATATCTCGTCAAGATCGGTGGGTTCCATGGCAAACTCGCGTTTGACCGGGCTGAGCCAGTAGATCTCCGCCTCCGTTTCGATACCGTTCGACGAGCGGAAGGTTGGCGGCGGCGTCGTGGTGAACACGAGCCCGTGCCCCTTATTCTTGAGCAGTTTATTGAAGAACGATACGCTCTCGTCGTCGCCCCCGTCGAGGCTGAGATAGATGTTCCCCCACTCGATCCGGACATCTTCGGTATCCACATCGGCGCCGGCGAGCACTTTCACGCGCTTCTTCTCTTTCGGCACGCCCGGCTCCACTTCCAGCTCGAACGCGGCACCAGGCGATCTGATAACACCGCGCGCACCACAGCCCTCGCAATAGAGTGTGATGGGGTAGGGCCGGTCGGGGATCTCCATGGTCGTCTCGCATTGCGGACAGTCGATCTCATCCTCTTTGCGCTCTTCGGGTAGGAGTTTGAACGGCTCGCTGGGACCGGCCAACTCGCCGCGCGCGTGGCAGAACTCACATGTGAGCACCATGGGGTAGGTCTCGTCCTCAATTTCGATCTTATGGTTGCATTTGGGGCAGAGCACTCTTGGCGGCGCTTGTGGCTCTTGCGGAACAGTACCAGGAGGCGGCGGCGCCGGGATTGGTCCGGAAGTCGACCGCGGTGCTACGCCCGGTGCGGGCGGCGCGTCCGTCCCCGCTGGCTGGCCGGGCAACGGTGGAAGCGGTGGTACCGCGGGACCGTCCGCTGCCGGTGTGGGGGAGGGGGGTGATGGTGATGGTGTGGTGGCAGCCTCCTCGTCTTGTCCCGGTAACGGCGGCAGATCGGGTTTCGCCGGTGACGCTGCTGGAGGCGCCGGTCCTTCACCTTCTTCGCCCGGTAGTGGCGGCAGCTCCGGCTTCGGTGGTTCTGCCGCCGCACTCGCATCGGGGATGGGTGGGGGGGAGGCCGGCGACGGTATGGGTGGCGGCGCACCCGTCTGGCCGCCCGGTGGTGCCGGCTCGGGGACCGGTTTTGGTTTCGACGGTGAGAGAACGGTGGGTTTCGATCTGGACGGTTCGGGCTCAGGTCGAGGTTGAGGTTGAGGTTGAGGTTGAGAAAGAGGTTGAGGTTGCGGCTCGGAGGGGCTGATCACCGGTGGCTTCGGCGGGCTCGGAGAGGGCTGGGGCTTTGGTTCCGACGACGGTTGCGGTTCTGGCCGGGGAGCGGGTTGGGGTTTCGGTTTCGGTTTGCCGGGGGACAATATCTTTGGACCCGAACTTTTATTGGGCGAGATCACCGCCGGTTTCTTCTTCTCCGGTTTTTCGGGTCGCCCAGACGGTTGGGGTGGTGGGACCGGCTGTGGGGCGGGCTGCGGCGGTTTCGGTGATTCGGGGGAGGGGGTGGGCTTTGGTTTCGGTTTGCCCGGCCGGATCACCGGCGGCGACCGCCCGGAGCGCGACGGCTGCGGCTCCGGTTTTGGTTGTGGCGGCGGCGGTGGGGCAGCATCGCCCGTTGTGGACGATCTCTTGCTCGGACTGAGGATGACCGGTTTTTTCTTCTCTTTCTTCTCCTCGTTCTTGTCCTTCTTTTTTGGAACGATGATAACGGGTTTTTTCTCTTCAGAGCTCATTGTGCTCCCCCACAGCCAGCGATTGCCAGTGCCTTTCTGCATGAACGGACCTTGCCAGGCTCGATTTCTGCAGCGATCGAATATGGTCGAATTACCCAGACGAAGTTCGACAAGAGGGCAGAAGGGGCACATGTGGATCGCCCCTCTGCGAACGCGTGAAAATGAGCGCATTTTCACCTATGGCGAGGTTTTCCTTCAGTCAATATACAGCCTTTTCGATAGATAAATCTTCGGTTATCGCGAATGCCGCGCAAAGGCCCCGCCCGCGCGCCCTCGGCGCAAAACCGGGTCGTGACCGGGGTCGTGACGGGGTCGTGTCCGGGACCGTGACCGTGACCATGCATGTGACCGTGACACTCATAAACCCTCGCGTGGATGCGCAGGTCAATGATGCTCCTCGATACGAGAACCGACACCGACGAAGCGTTGGCCGAGGCGATGAAACACCTCGAGCGGGGTGAAGTGATCGTCTATCCCACGGAAACCCTCTACGGGCTTGGCGCCGATCCGTTTCGTCCGTCGACGCCGAGGACGGTCCAGTCGATCAAGCACCGCCCGCACGATCTGCCGGTAGCGCTCGCCGTGGGTTCGATCGAACAACTCCACCGTTTTGCGTCTTTGAACGCCTTCGCCCGGCATCTCGTCGACGCGGTCCTCCCCGGTCCGGTGACCGTGATCGTCCAGCCCACCCAAGAGGTGCCAGCAGCGTTCCACGGCCCCACCGGCAAGGTCGGGTTCCGCATCCCCGCCGTATCGTTCACACGCCGGTTGCTTTCGCAGTTCGGCCCGCTCACGGCCACTTCGGCCAATATTCACGGCGCCGCCGCACCTACAACGGTCGATAGGGCGCAAAAGCAGCTCGGGGACGCCGTTGCATGCTATCTCGACGGGGGGCCGACGCAACATGGTGCGCCGTCCACCGTTCTCGAGGTCGAAGAGGATGATGTGACGCTGCTCCGTGAGGGCGTATGGTCGCGTTTTGACATCGGCGAGGTGGTGGAAGGTTGCCATGGGCGGTTGGTCATCGAATAATTGTCGGACGGCAACTGACCGGTGCAAAACTCGAAGTCAAAGTGTTGGAACACCACGGCGTCGCGTCCGATCCTCTGGCCATGATGGAGTATTAGATCAGATCGGTACGATAGTGTAACAACAACCTCGGCGCTCGACAGACAATGTGACAAACCGTCGAGGTTCTCGGCCGTGACAATATGGAATGAAAAGAGAAAAAAGTTAATGACCGGATCCGCCAGCGAGCGGTCTGGCGGACCCGGCCCTATTCATTTGGTTTATATAATGGTGAAGGAGAAAGTAGCCCTGGAGCGATGTTCAGACCCAGCCACGAAGGCGCATCGCTTCGGCCACACGCGCCACGGAAACGAGGTACGCCGCCTGGCGCATATGGATCTCACGCTTCTTGTGCATCTCGTAGACCGCTTTGAACGCCTTCGTCATCTTCTCGTCGAGCTGGCGGTGCACATCTTCCTCGGTCCAGTAATAATTGTAGGTGTTCTGCACCTGCTCGAAGTACGAGACCGTCACGCCGCCGGCGTTAGCGAGGAAATCAGGGAGCACGAGCACGCCGTTCTCGTAGAGGATCTCGTCCGCTTCCGGTGTGGTGGGGCCGTTGGCCAGTTCACACATGATGCGGGCCTTGACATTGTCCGCGTTCTTCGAGGTGATCTGGTTTTCGAGCGCGGCGGGGAAGAGGACATCGACGTCGAGCTCGAGGAGTTCCGCATTGGTCTTCGATTCCGCGCCGGGGAAGCCGCTGACCTTACGGTTCTTGAGCTTGTGATCCACAAGCGATTGCGGGTCGAACCCGTCGGGGTTGTAGATCGCGCCGCTGGTATCGGATACGGCGACGACCTTCAGCCCGAGGACCTCCGCACCGAGGAGCGCGGCGAACTGACCGGCGTTTCCGAACCCTTGGATCGCGCATGTGGCGCCTTCGGTCTCCATTCCGATCGATTTTGCCGCCTCACGGACGCAGTAGATCCCGCCACGCGCCGTGGCGTCGCCGCGACCGAGCGAGCCACCAATCGGGAGCGGTTTACCCGTAATCACACCTGGGTGGCTCTCATTGTTCAGCGTCTCGTACTCGTCCATCATCCATGCCATGATCTGTGGGGTGGTGTAGACGTCGGGTGCGGGGACATCCTTATGGATGCCGATCTGCGGGCCCACCGCGCGGATATACGCACGGGCGAGGCGCTCTTTTTCCAGGTCCGAAAGTTTCTTGGGATCGACGGTGACACCGCCTTTCCCCCCGCCCAGTGGGATATCGATCACCGAGGTCTTCCAGGTCATCCACGCCGCAAGCGCGCGGACCGTATCGATGGTCTCGTCGGGATGCCACCGCAGCCCGCCCTTGGTCGGACCGCGAGCTGCATTATACTGGACACGATATCCCTTGAACACCTTGGTGCTACCATCATCCATTTTGACCGGGATCGTGTAATTGAATTCTTTCATCGGCCACCGAAGCAGTTTACGAGTTGCTTCATCGTAGCCGAGCATTTCCGTCGCTTCGTCGACCTGTTGTTGCGCGATCTTAAAAGGGTTCAATTCTTCAGCCATGGTGGCACCTTCCTTTTACAATATGCTGTAGTAACACGCCAGTGGTGAGTATGTAACTTACGTTATTTATAGCTTTAGTGAGAGGAATGCACATGGCCAGTGGCTGATTCTCGCTCTCGATCTCGCGCACGGCGTTATCTAGCGAGGCACTCTGGATTATGCCGGCGTGCATGTCGACGCAGTGGCCGGGGCGGGGAGCGGCTAGCTGAATTTTTGCGAGTCTGGTTGGTGCGAATCGAGATATGCGACGGTCTTTTGTTTCGTTCCGTCCATGACGAGGTGGAGGTATTTATCGTCCGTTTCGCGCAATATATCGACCACGGTGACATAGTCGCTGTATTCGGCATAGGCCGGCGCAATTTCTGCCAGTGCGTTGTGCGCGTCGGTAAAGAAATTGCGGTTGAACTTGTCCTCCGCGCTGTCGGGAAAGAGCGCGAGGATATAGATATGCTGGTCGACGAGGTCGAGGAAAAAGTGTGTCCCGAAGGAGACTTCGGGGATATGGCCCTCTTTCTCGTCGGCGATCTCGATGAGCGCCTTCGTGTGGTTGATATCGGAGTAGCGCACTTGCACCCCGAGGTTGATGTTCACGCTCCCCCAGCGGCCGGGCCCGATCATGATGAACTGCTCGTCCTTTAATTTATTATTGAGCACATGGATGATCTGGCTCAGCGTCGCTTTCGTATCGCGGTTCGCGGTTAAATAGTATGCACGCGGGTCAATGAAAATGATATACTCGACATTCTTCACCGCGCCGTTCTGGACAAAGCGATTAGAGATAAAGACGACCCGCTCCTGCGGGATATTTTGCGGGATGGAGATCGGATCCATAGGCTGCCAAAGTGAAAGCGGACGGCATTGGAGGAGGTAGAACTTCTCGCCGTCGGAGGCGAACTCGATGTCGAGCGGTACGCCGTAGACCGATTCCAATTTCTTGAGCATGGTGTGCATGAAGGCGGGGAAATCGGTTTTTGCCAGCAGTTTATTGAAGGTGACGACGAGCTTCTCGGGCGGTTCGTCGATGAACCGCCCGAGCGGCGGCTGGAGTATCCCGTTCTTTTCGACCGATACTACATCATCGAGATGGTCGGGATAATGCCCCTCCTCGACGACCTCCATGATGGGTCGGCGCTCGAACTCGCCCGTCTTGAGATTGATGACATCGCAGAGCCGTTGCGAATATTTACGGATCGCTACGGCGTCGACCTCGGGACGGAGCGTCGGTTGGGTGAGACCGACGATGCGCGGATGGTCGGCTGCAACACGGTCCACCGCGTGCGTGCCCAGCCCGAAGACGAGCCGGAGCATGCCGTCTTCGCGTTCGAGGCGTTTCGTCCAGATATACTGATTATGCGAGAACCCCACTCCGGCGTAGAGCGGGAAGAAAAAGCTGCGGTAGCGTTTCCCCACCACCTTCTGGATGATGATGCCCATCTTCTCGTCGTAGTCGAGGAGTCCGCGCTCGCTGCGGTACGCGATGGGGTTCGGGCCGATGGTCGAGGCATAGACCTCCGCAATGGCACCTTTCAGCTCACGCACCCGCTCCTCGAATGTGCCGTTATTGGTAATGTAGATGCTCTCGTACATCCCGGGGAACGGCGTACCGAAATTATCCTCGAGAAGTGATGAGGAGCGCACGATGAGCGGATGATCCACCCAGTCTTTGAGGAGGAGCCGTAACTGCTCCTCGACGAACGGCGGGAAATCCGCATTTTTGAACATGGAGAGGATGAACGGGAACTGGCTTACCACCTCGTCGCGCGATTTGTACTTATGCGACCAAAAGCTCTCGAACCCGTTATGGGATATGAACGCGTCGAAGATGTCGGTGCTGAGGAAATAGGAATCCGGGAGCTCGATCTTATGGTCAATCTCGTCAATCGGCTCATCGGTGTACGGTTTCGAGAGGATACGATGTGCGAGAATGAACCCTGCCGCCTTCCCGCCGATGATGCCACGACCGTGCGGCGTGGTGATGATCTGATCGACGATATTCTTGATATCGCGGATCGTAATGTAATTCTTGGCAATGGTAATGAACTGGATATGGTCGCTGATAAAGCGGTTGATCAGCGCCACGCGTATCCCGATGGCTTCTTCCTCTTTTAATTGGAGCTGGCCGAGGGGCAGGTCACAGAACTCCCGCAGCTTTTCATAGAGTTTATGGAACGAGATATTCTTGATATTGACCATTTTCTCGAGCGAACTCGCCTTCTTCTCTTTGCGCGCGAGATTGATAACCTCTTCGAGCGTCTCGTGATCGAGGCATTGCACTGCGCGGTCCAGCACATATTGATGGAGGGCGGCGCGTTCCTGTTCGGACCAGAGCTTCGCAACACCGACATTGGTATCCACATGCGCCTCTTTGAAGAACGATTTGTCCACTTCGCAGCCGATCTCGCACAGATCGTCGTAGGTCATATACTTATTTTTGATCAGCTGGATCTGGAGGAGGTTGATGATCCTCTTTTGGAGCTTCTCGTCGGCGTTCAGTTCGGCGCTGAGAAAATCGCGTTTCGCGTTCGTATCGGAGGGGGTAGCCATGGCCATACCAAGACTCCAATGTCTCCAGGTTCAATAGCTTTTTGTCCGTTCTCTCCAGACGCCCCACGCATGTTGGCCGCTCGCTTCGGAAGAAAGAGCGTTACGATGCGTCCGTAGGCGGGCGAACCTGGACAAATGGACAAGCACTGTGGATGAAATTGAACGTTTCGCGGTGGTCGTGGTACGGTTACCGGTTGGACGGTATGGAACAGACCGCTCGCCCCTCACAGAGCATCGACGGGGTACCATGTCGGCAGTGGTTACGCTATTGGATCGTTATTCCGAGTAGGATAAGATAGAATCGAGTCGGATCGGATCAGATCGGTTCTTTTTATCTCTCTGAAGGCGCCATCCGCAAAAAAGCGACCGTGGTATTACCTATTCTTCCGGCGGCTCCTCCTCAACCGCCGGTGGCTCCGCGCCCTTCTCCTCCGGTTCACCCTCCACCGTTTCAATATCGGCCGCGGCGGTAGGATCGACCGGCGGGATCTCGGTCTCACCATAGACCTGTTCGAATGTCTCTTTGAGCTCACGCTGCTTATCCACACGCGATTGGAGGTCGTCGATGCGGCTGGTGACCTTCCGCTGGATCGTCTCCATCATCCTTTGGATATTATTCCGGTGTGTTTCCAGTTGCTGTTGCGTGATATTGAGTGCGCTGATCTCAACTTGCAGTCGGGCGATCTCATCGTCGAGGTCGACACCGAACTGCTTACTGAGTCGCACCAGTCCAGTGATCGATCGTGCGAGTTCGTCATCTTGAGCGGACATACCATCACTTCCCGTCGAATGTCGACCTGTAAACGCTGGAGCTTAATATAAGTTTGGTGAGGGCGCGCCGCGATGATGACGACCATGGTGACGATGATGACCGTGATGACCGTGATGACCGTGATGACCATGGTGATGATAATTGAAAGCCACAATTGTAACAGCGGTTCAAGAATCAAAAAGAAAACCGGCGAACCCGCCGGCGTGGGACATGGAATGTGGGACATGGAATGTCGATCGGGTTCGAACCGTCACTGATACGATAGGAACTGTTCACTCCCGCCCGTGGAGATGGTAGAAAAAAGAGGATAGGGATGGAGGGCAGAAGTGAGAGTCGCTTGGGGAGGAGACATGATGTATCATGAAAAAATAATGCTCTCCATTCCTATCTTCGGGGTACAGATCAATAATGCCACTGCGCCCTATATATACTTTTCGTGTACATGCAATAAAACTTAAGTATGGTCATATGGCGCATCGCGTCGGAGGCCAGTGCGATCAGACATCGATAGTAAGGTAGGACCCGTCGGCGTACATCTCCTCGAGGCGCTCGATCCTCTTATCCATCGGCGGGTGGGTCGAGAAGAGTCGGACTAAGACGTTGCCACGGAACGGGTTGGTGATGAAGAGCGACGAATGCGCCGGTGAGGCGGAGCGGCTCTTCATGGGGTAGCGTTTCACGCCTGCATCGAGTTTCTTGAGCGCGGTGGCAAGCGCGCGCGGGTCGCGGATGATCGTGGCGCCGACGCGGTCGGCCTTGTACTCCCGAGAGCGCGATATGGCGAACTGGATGAGGATCGCGGCGATGGGCGCGGTGACGGCGGCGATGAGGAGAAGGATCATATAGCCCTGCGAATTGCCACGCCGGCCCCCGAACATCATCTGGAAGAAGATTATGCGCGCGACGATGGCGATGATCGATGCGAGCGTCGCCGCGACGGTCATCACGAGTATGTCACGGTCCTTCACATGTGCCATCTCATGGGCGAGGACGCCCTTGAGCTCGCTCTCGTCGAGCATCTGGAGTATTCCTTCGGTGACCGCAACGACCGCGTGCTCCGGGTCGCGACCGGTGGCGAATGCGTTGGGCTGGCGCATGGGGATGATCCCGACCCGCGGTTTGGGCACATTTGCCTTGAGCGCGATATCGCGGACGATCGAATGCAATTCCGGCGCGTCGTGGACATCGACGAGCTTAACATTATAGGCGCGCAGCACGAGCTTGTCGGCGTAGAAATAGGTGACGAGATTCAGCACGACCAAGAGTGCGACGATCACGAGGATGAACGCGACCATGAAGCTCGACCCGGAAAAGACGCCGACAGCGAGGAGTGTGTATGCGATAATATATCCAAGCCCGAGAAATATTATCCACATCCCCATAAAGAGGAGGAACATCTTGATCCGTGGGTTCATACTAATCGCCTGAAAAGAGCGCTTCAAAGTTTATAAAGATTGCTCGCCGGTGGTGAGGGCGGGATCAGATGGTAACGTGGTCCAATGGGCCCGTCCCTTTTCGTATGCTCGTTTGCGGGTTTTTGAGACTGGAAACGGGCATTTCCATTGCATATCGGTTTGGCTCAAATCGTGACGCGCGAGGGGCAAACCGGCGTTTGAGTTTTCCAGATGATCGTGCGGCGCAGAGCCCCGTCCTTCATCACCGCTTCGCTCTTCTTCAGATCGGAGGATCCTCGGGATCGACTCCGAGCTCAGCTCATCGCGTTCCATCGGGGAGCGGAGAAAGTTAGCGCTCTCGCCGATCCGCCGATCCAATCGGTGGACCGGAACATACTCGGAACGCGAGCCCGGTCCTTTGGTCCTACCTCGCGAGTTAGGGGTTTCCCGCGATAAGACCGCGGTATGAAAGCGGCGTCGAGCGCGCGATATCACGAACGAGTCCCGCGAAGAGCGCACCGATCGGATGGCATCGACGGTTATACCGATACGCGTACTCCCATAGGTATCGTTTAAGATGCCTCCCGACCATCCGGCGAAACACACGCGCCAACCATCGTTTCACTGCCGTGCATACCGCTATCTTTGGGTCCGATGGATCTTCCCCGCTGATCATATGGGCTGCGCTCGTGCCACCATCCCCACCCACAACGCTTCGAAAAGTCGGAAGATTCTTGCATTCGTCAGGTTTCGCAGCGGCGCCCCGGATCACCTGCATCCGCAATTTTCCGCTGCGCCCACGCTGTTCTAAGATTGCCCCGCATTCATTGGGCATCTCTTCCGCCGGAGCTCGCATCTGCCGCACCGTTCTCTCTACGGCCGCACCGCTGGAACGGCAAACATCACCCTCTGGTACCCCCTCTACTGCGACCGCAACCCACGCCATCGCGCGCGGTAGCTGCGTGACATCGTCCATGTGCGCATTACCGATCACAACGGGCTGTTCCATCGGTGCCAGGAGCTCGCGTTCGGCCATGGCGTGCCGGATCCGCTGCC
Organism: uncultured archaeon; assembly: GCA_964609045.1. Lineage (GTDB taxonomy): Archaea > Thermoplasmatota > Penumbrarchaeia > CAZSUE01 > CAZSUE01 > CAZSUE01. The sequence goes on from CAZSUE010000058.1 coordinate 12,195, forward strand.
CGAGCGTATATGCGGTCTCATAGCAGACATCGATGTAATTCTTGAGCCGCGTTGCGGGGATGCCGTCGTTGTACATGAGGAGGAATGTGGCATAGAGCCATTTCTTCAACGGCAGCTTCGAATGCTGCATCACCGTACCGACCTTGACCGAGATCTGGTCGTTGCAGTTCGTGCACCGGAGCAGCCAGCGGTTCTTGATCTTTTTATACTCGGTATGCCCGCAGGTACGACACACGAACCCCGTCGGCCAGCGGAGACTGACGAAGACCCAAAAACAGACCCATTCGTTCGGGAAATAGCGGTGGAAATCGTTGGGCGTACGAACATCGTCTAACACTCAGATCACGCACCTCTCTATCGCCTCCGGTAGTATATAGCATGAACCGTGAGGGGTCAGTGAAAGTATTCGATCTTGACCATATATCGTGGGATCGCTGGATCGGGTTCCGACGACAATTTCGGGCTGAAAGTATTATCCGGGCCTTTAGCATGGTGAGCGATCGATCGAGCAATTTATTGTTCCCGTACCTGCGGCCACCTTCGGCGATTCAATATCTCGGAATTATTGGCCTGGCTCAAACGGTGATGGCACCGCCAGTGGCACGCGTTTGAGCATTCCCAATACGCTGCCGTGAACCGACGATATCGGCTTGGCTCAAACGGCCATGGCACCGCGAGTGGCACGCGTTTGAGCATTCCCGAGACGCTGCGGAGCACCGACGATAACGGCCTGCCTCAAACGGCATTGGGACCGCCATTGGCACGCGTTCGAGCGTTCCCGAGACGCTGCGGAGTCCCGACGATATCGGCCTGCCTCAAACGGCCATGGCACCGCCAGTGGCACGCGTTTGAGCATTCCCAATACGCTGCCGTGAACCGACGATATCGGCCTGACTCAAACGGCCATGGCACCGCCAGTGGCACGCGTTTGAGCATTCCCAATACGCTG
>CAZSUE010000059.1:0-13126 GCA_964609045.1 uncultured archaeon
GAAAGTAGCTCAGACCGCTAATATTCTAGCGATTTATTGCCATGGATGAGAGAGACCCTTATTTATATGTAGAAGGTCGATGCATTCTAGGGTCCGATGACAGCCAACGGAGACAACAATGTGGTACCGGTGGTCCCGCTGGAAGCGATCGGTGCAGACCATCTGTACCGTGATATTATTACCTCTGGCGAGATCGGGCCGGTGGAGGAGCCGAAGGTCAGATTGGTGCGCGCCGCGTTTGAATGCCATCGTTGTGGAGCAATGGAAATGGTGGCCCAGTCCTCCGCGGAGGACTTTACACTTGCGGAGGTCTGTGAAGAGTGTGGCAGTTCGGATTACGATCTCTCACCCGCCGACTCGAAGTGGACCGATTATCAAGAGTTCTCGCTTCGCGAACACGGCGTTGACGAGGAACGCCCGCGTCGGCGTATCCGTTGCCATGCAGAAGGTGATCTGGTGGGCCATTTCGAAGAGGGCGCGTTCGTCAGCCTCCGTATCCGGCCGGTCACAGGTACACAGATCTATTCGGTCTTCGATCTTCTCCTCGAGGTCATCGGGGTAGAAGCCGGTGTCGAGACGGCGATGAACAATGCGCTGGAGGAGCTCGAATAAAATGAACGGAGCAGTGCTGCTGGAGAACGCGCCATCGTGTCGAATGGATAGACGCGTAGAATGAATAGACGCGTAGAATGAATAGAAAAATTGCCAATAAAAAATATGGCGCCGTTCTCAACGCTGCAACGGCGTAGCTGTTCTAGATTCACTCATTAATAAACAAGTATAGAGAAGAGGATGTCTCGTCCTATCACGATCACTCGGCAGCCAAACGCTCGTCTGCATCGCAGGGGAGGATCAGAAAATGACCTGTCCCGCTGCCTTTTTCGCCATCTCCAGGTAGGGCTTGGCGCCTAATGCTTCGAATACTGATCGTGCATGTTCCAGTCGCCGGTCCGCTTGGGCTCTTTTTCCCATGGCGAGATAGAGCTGCGCCATGGCAAGCTCGAGCCGCGCGTGCTCGAACTCCCGGTGGAGCATCCGGAGGAGGTTTTCGCTTTCCTGCAAGAGCCGCTTCGCGTTGGCATATGATGCGCGGCGAAGATGGTAGAGTCCGAGCGCCTTTTTCACCTCTGCGTTGGTGAGCGGGTCGTCGATATTTTCGAGCAGCTCCCGTGCTCGATCGATATATACCCGCGCTGAATCGATATCGCGTTCGAGCGCGACTCTCCCCACCCAGCCGTTGAGGTGCGCGACCTCGTAGCGATCACCCAGTTCGCTGAAGATGTCGAGACTGCGTTGAAAATTCTTCATTGCCATCAAATTCTTGTTCTTGAGGAACTGCATCTCACCGCGCGCTTTATAGAGGTGGGCGATCCCGACTCTATTGTCGATCGCCTCGGACAGCTCTAGATCTTTATCGAGACACTCTTTCGCCCGTTGGTACGCGCCACGATGGATATGGACCTGCGCCATCAGGCCGTAGACCATTGCGAGACCGTATCGATTCTGGATCTTACGTTCGACGCGTTCGCTTTGCTTCCAGACGGCCAGCGCGTCGTCCCATAGTCCGCGTGCGTAGTTGATCTCACCAATATTGATCAACACACGTGCTTGTTCATCAATATAGTTATTGTGTTCGAAGATCGCGCGGGCTTCGCTATAATTCTTCATTGCACGGTCGAACTGGTGCGTTTTTTGGTAGAGCATCCCGATCCTATGTTTGATCCTCCCGATACCGCGCTGGTGGTCTAATCTCGTATAGAGCGGCAGCGAGTCGAGATAATGCTGTATCGCCGCAGGTATGTCCCCCAGCCGCGCGTGTGTTGCGCCGATGTATCCGCGTATCTCTGCCCATTCATAGTCCAGTCGGTCCTTTTTCTCGGTAGCCGCGGGTTCCAGTCCCATGGCGCGGTCGAGTTGTTGTATGAGCTCACAGGCTCGTTCGAACTGCTGTTTCGCCGCTTCGTATTCTCCCCGCCGATAGTGGACGATCCCGATGGCCTTCTCTGCCTGGACGAGGTTCAGTTCTGCGCCGAGCATATGGCTTCTTTCTCGGGTGGTCTCGAACAACTGACGCGCTTGCTTCCATTTGCTCATTTTGATCAATAATTCGCCGATATAATGGCGTATCCGGAGTTCACGTATCTGGAGTTTTCGCTCATTTTGCGGTTGTGGCGCCGCTTCCACGCGGAGCTGGTCCAATTGCTCCAATGCGAGCCAATAGTGCTTTTCGGCCGTCTTCCACTTTCCGGCCAGGGTGTAGGTCGAGGCGATCTGCTGGTGCAGTTCGGCGCGCGTCACCGCGGTGTCCCGGTCCGCATGGTCTGTTTCTACTGTCTCAAGCGCCCATTGATAGTACTGGGCCGCTTCGAAAAACGCACCGAGCCGTCGGCAATCCCGTGCTGCTTGGATCGCATAGGTGTGAGCCTTTGGTTGGACGCCGCCATGGTAGAAATGCCGCGCGAGGTCGATATTATCCCTCTTGGTGTCCGCTGCGGTTTCGAGGACGCGCCCGACGATGCGGTGGAGTTCGCTCCGCCGCTCCTCTGAGAGGTGATCGTAGACGACCTCGCGCACCACCGGCTGGTCGAACCGGTACACGAACGGCCGTTCTTTCCTGATCAACCCCCGGTTGGCCACTCGCTCCATGCTCTGTGAGAGCTCGCACTCCGTTTTGCTGGTTTCGCATGCTTCACCCACCACCCGTCGGTCGAATTCGTTCCCGATGATCGCGGCATAGCTGACGGCCGTCCGTGCCTTATCGTCCAATGCTTCGACCCGCTGGGAAACGACCTCTCTGATCGAGCGAGGCGTCGGTATCTCTTGCGTCGCCTGTGGATCGGTCCAATCGAACGCATCGATATCGATGAACCGCGATCGGAGTTCGCGATAGAGTTCGACGATGAAGAGCGGATTGCCTTTCGATCTGAAATAGATCCATTGGAGGAACTGCTCGGGGAGCTGTTCTCTCTTCGTGAGATAAGTCAGCAGTGCTTCTGTCCGTTTCTGATCGAACCGCTCCAATGTGATACATTCGAGGATATCATCGCGTCGGTGGCATAATTGTTTGAAGAATGAGACGATCTGGCGCTGTAATCGCTCGTCGGCTCTTTGCTCGGGATCGGTACTGCGGTATGCGAGTATGATGAGGATGCGTTGGGTGGCGAGCTGGGGTATCAAATATTGGAGGAACGCGAATGAGCTACTATCGATCCACTGGAGGTCGTCGAGGATGAGGAGGATGGGTTGTTCTCTCGCGGCGGTCGTGAAGAATGTGCTCAATGCGTCAAAGATCTGTATCTGTTGATCGGCGGTGCTATGCGGTAGCCGGATGGGTGGGTGGTATCCCTCGTGCTGATGCATGCCGAAAATTGCTTGTGGCAGTTGTGCTTCTGCGCGCTTTTGCTCACTTTCTTCTACCATTGCCAGATAGGTCCTTATTGCTCGATGGAACGGATGGAACGGTTTTGGGGGTTGTTCGAACCGGCATTTGACCGGAAGTACCAGTTTTGTGATGTTCGTTTGGTCGAGGCAGTGTTCGACGAGATGGGTTTTTCCGACGCCGCTCTCACCTGTGAGGTAGATGCAACTCCCTCTCTCATCTTCGAGTGCGGCGATTTGTTGTGCGATGGTCCGTTGTTCGTTCTTGCGATCGATCAGCGGTGGCTTCATATTCTCCATTTGATCTCCCGTATTCCACTGACGGCGTCCTTCATCCTTCATCCTTCATCCTTCATCTCTATGCTGGGATCGGCTGAGAAAAGCGTATATTCATCGTCTCCCTCTTTATGCTTGTGTTCGCTGGCTCCGAAAGGTATTTATTGTCCAAAACCATTGCGAGCGCTGTCTTATAAAAGTGATTGATGAATTCGATAGCTTCAGCGTCAATTGCTTTTGTCTGCTTACGATTAATGGTCAGTGAGGTGTAACACTATGACGTTGATCTTACCTGGGGTTGAAATCCAAGTCGTAAAAGAGATCGTGGTCCCGCAATTGAACCCTGCTGGGATCCTCGGCCTCATCGGAATTTGTGAAGAGGATGAGGACGGTAACACGAAACCGGTCGCCCGTGAAACCTCATATAAGGGTTTAAAGGGTATCTTTGGACCAAGCATCGATTTCACCGTCCCGGAAGCGAAGCAAGCGTATCAGAACGGTGTTTCTGAGATCTGTATGGTCCCGATCGATGCCAAATCGGCGACGAAGTCGACCTACGATCTCCGCAGCGCATCGGGTAAAACGCAGTTCAAATTCCACGCCCGAGCGAAGGGCAAATGGGGCAACGACATTAAGATCAAGTTCGAACCGAAAGAAGACGACGACGGGAATATGACCCTCGGTACGCTCGCCATCAATTGTGAGGACGCGGTCGAATTCTTCGATAATCTGATCATGCTCGATCGCGATCACGAACGCTATCTTCCGAATATCGTCAATGCCGGTTCCGATATCGTCACTGTGACCAACCCCGACTCGAAAGGCAAGAAGAAGGGGAAGAAGGGGAAGAAGGGGAAGAAAGGGAAGACGGGGAAGAAGGACGACAAGAAGAAAGACGATAAAAAGGACGATAAGAAGGATGACAAGAAGAAAGAAGAGAAGAAGGACGAGAAAAAGGAGGAGAAGAAAGAGGAGCCTGCGGATGAAAAGAAGGAGGCTCCCGCCGCAACGGGCGAGAAAGAGATGCCGCTCGATGTTGAGGCGAATCTCGCTGGCGGTCGTCCCGCATCGCTGAAAGAATACGAAGAGGCGTTGGAAAAATTGGAATCGGAGGAAGATGTAGACCTCGTTTGCGCTCATATCGAGAATTGGGCAGATATGAAGCTAGTGAAAACGGTCTATGCTTCAATGGACGCCCATGCAAAGGTCATGAGCAACAATTGCATGAATCGTATCGCTTTCGGTGAAGTGCCACCGTCCGACTCGTTCGAGGATGTCCACGAAGAAGTGAACTCGATCACGAAGATAACCAACACGCTTGCCAGTGACCGCTTTGTCCTGATCGCACCGCATGGTGCGCTGGGTGCGGTGGTGGGTTTGGTGGGGAACCTTCCGGTCCATCACTCACCGACGTGGAAAACATTGACCGGTCTCACCGGATTGGAACGCGAATATTCTCCTTCGAATCTCATGGCGCTTTTGAAATCCAATCTTCTTGCGTTGGAGATCAAGAAAGGGAAGGGCATTATCGTCGAGAAAGGGATCGCGACGAGCGGTGAGCAGATCTCGGTCCAGCGTGTTGCGGACCGTGCGGTAAGGGGTACGAAGATGATCGGCGACCTCTTCATCGGCACGCTCAATAATATGACCGGTCGCGCGGCGTTGAAAGAGAAGATCACTGAGTTCTTCATCCAATACGAGAAAGACGGCGCCATCGTCCCGAGCGCCGACGGTGAGGACCCCGCGTTCAAGGTCGATGTCTATGCGAGCAACGACGATGTCTCGAAAGGCATCGTCAGGGTCGATATTGCGATCCGTCCGGTACGGGCGATCGACTATATCTACGGCACGATCTTGGTGCGCGCTTAAACCCCGATCGAGGATTACTGTATTCGATCGTCGCTAGGTCAGTAAATAAAGTAGGCATCACGGTCACGAACGACGGGCCAGTATGTTCAATCTTTAAAAGTAATAAACTTGATACGCTCTGCGTCCAGGACAGGAGGACAGATTATGCCTGAAGAAGACAAGCCAGAGGGAACGAAGGAAGAAGAAGAAGAAGAAGAATTCGAATTACTTTCCAAAACCGACATTTTAGAAATGAAAGACAAGACCGAGAATGTCCATCTCGACACCTATGAACGCGATGTTGTCATTCGTCCACTGACAGACGGCGAATTAACGAAGGTCTTCGAGCTCATCGGGAATGTCCCGTTGAACGAACAGGGCCTTCCGGATCTGAATCTCGTGGATATCTCGACAAATCTTCGGGCCCTCCGGATGATCGCGTCGATGGGCTTGGTTGAGCCGCAGATGACCGAAGACGATATTTCTGAAATGCGGTTTGGAACTCCGGGTTTTCTTGCCAAGAAAATTTTGGAACTGAGCGGTCTCGCTGGTGCGATCTGAGCAAGCGTAGCCAGCCTTCGGACCGGAAAAACCGAAAATATTAAGAATATGCTCCATAATACCCATGGGAAATCCCATACGTTCAACAAACGGGTTTTGTACGTGTTGAGGTTATAGACGAAGACTTTTGGGGGAAACCAAATGACGTTGATCTTACCTGGTGTAGAAATACAAGTTGTAAAAGAGATTGTTGTTCCACAGTTGAATCCTGCTGGTATCTTAGGATTGATCGGAATTTGCGAAGAAGACGAAGAGGGCAATGTAAAGCGTGTTGCGCGCGAGACCTCGTTCAAGGGTTTCCGCGGCATCTTCGGCCGCAGCATCGACTTTACCGTACCGGAAGCGAAACAAGCGTTCCAGAACGGTGTGGCCGAGATCTGCATGGTGCCGATCGACGCCGCCGCTGCGCAAAAAGCGAAGTTGGAGCTGAAAGGTGACAAAGGCAATTTAACGCTGGAAGCGCGCGCGAAGGGTCCTTGGGCGAACGATGTGAAGGTGAAGGTCGAGCTGAAGGAGGACGACGAAGGTAAAAAGACGATGAACCGCGTCATCCTCAACTACGGCATGGCTGTGGAATTCTTCGACAATATGAGCATGGATCCGAAGGCAGATCGGTATATTGCCAAAGTGATCAACGAGGGTTCGGACATCGTCCGCGCCATCGAGCCGAAGAAGCCGCTGGGCACACCGCTGAAGGAAGTGGAAGCAATGCTCTCTGGCGGTACGAACGCGACGCTGAAGGCCTACGACGAAGGGCTGGAGAAGCTCGAGGCGGAGGAAGATGTGGACCTCGTCGTTGCGAGTCTCCAGGATTACTCGGATCCGAAGTTCTACAAGCAGATCTGGGCGAACATCGATGCACACTGTAAGGTGATGAGCAATAACTGTATGAACCGTATCGGTTTTGGTGAAGCACCGCCGTCGGAGATGTATAAAGACGCGCTGGAAGAAACGAACGAGATCTCGCGCTTGACGAATACAATGGCTTCCGATCGGTTCGTGTTGATCGCGCCCCACGGTTGCCTCGGTGCGGTGGTCGGGTTAATTGGGAATCTCCCGGTTCATCATTCACCGACGTGGAAATCGTTGACCGGCCTCACCGAGCTGGAGCGGAACTATTCCCCGTCACAGCTCATGCAGATGTTGAAGTCGAACATCTGTCTGCTCGAGGTGAAGAAGGGTAAGGGCATCATCGTCGAGAAAGGTATCTGTACCAGCGGCGAGCAGATCAATGTCCAGCGCACCGCCGACCGTGCTGTTCGCGGTACGAAGATGATCGGTGACCTGTTCATCGGCACCTTGAACAATATGACCGGTCGCGCGGCACTGAAGGAAAAGATCACCGAGTTCTTCATCCAGTTCGAAAAGGACGGGTGCATCGTCCCCAGCGCCGACGGCTCCGATCCCGCGTATAAGGTCGACGTCTATGCGACCGACGACGATATCTCGAAGGGTATCGTCCGCGTGGACATCGCGATCCGACCGGTACGCGCTATCGATTATATCTACGGTACGATCCTCGTCCGTGCATAATCGGTTGGCTCGGCTCTTTCTCTTTTTCTTTTTCTTTCTTTTTTCTTTTCTCCTTTTCACTTTTTTTCTTTTCTTCCGTCGATCTCTACTTCATGCTCCAAAACCTTTTTTATTCTGAGTCACCTCTATCAATTGGGTTCGTTATGGATATATGGTTTGGCGACGAGGACGAGTCCGCTTCGGAATCTCCTCCAGAGCCCCAACAATCGCAGGCGGCGCCGCCCGGCGCTGGAGCGGAAATGCCGACGGGTGGACCGGAAGATATCGAGATCCCCGACAGTTTCAAAATGGAGGATGAAGAAGAGGAGACCCGGCCGCTCGGCCCGCCCGACTATCGCTTGGATAAATCCGATTTTTTACTGGGCAAATACAAGAAAATCCCGGTGCATATCGATTCACTGGGGAAGGATGTCTTCGTACGACCGCTGACCGACGGCGAGCTCTCGCAGATCTTCTCGATATTGTCGAAGAAGACCTCCTCGACGCCGCAGTCCCCATCGTTCAACCAACTGGATATCTCTACCAATCTCCGTACCCTCCGGCGCGTTTGCGCCATTGGGCTGGTGGAGCCGGAGCTGACGGCAGAGGAGGTCTCCCATCTCCCGTTCGGCGTGCCCGGGTTCCTCGCCAAGCGGATATTGGAGCTGAGCGGTCTGTATGAGAACGCGGGGAACGACGCCATCGAGTTCGCCAAAAGCCCGGAAGGGAAGGAACTGGCGTCGATCACCATCGATCACGGCTACCAGCTCGCGCAGCATCCGAAAGATCTCACACGCGCGCAGATCAATTTCCTCATCGCCGTGATGAACCGTCGTTCCCAGACACAGAGCCTCATCGAGAGCATGGGCGGCGATGAAGAGGGCGGCACGATGATCCTATTCCCCGACTGATCGATGAAATGAAAAACAGGGGGTTTGGGTTTGGGGTTTGGGCCCGTTCACCTCCCTTTGTTTTTCGTATTTTTTATCTGAAATAAACGACCCTTTTAGTACTGTACCTGGCAAAGGACGCTTTATCTCATGGCATTCGAGAGACTGCGCCGCCTCCCCTGGTGTATCTTATTTATGAGGGCTGAAAAAGAGCCAGTTCAACATCATGTTGAGGTATAGTACGTAGCGCTATAGAATAGTATAGATCGGCATAGCACAGTGCATTGGAACAAAACAACCGCGCTTAGCTCTTAGTATTACTCCGTGCCGTTTGATTTGAGGTCTGGAGCGGAGCGGAGAGGCGGAAAATGATAGTGAACATATCTGCATGCGTGGTGTTGGGTGTTGCCACCGTCTCCGATCAGAATTGATTGGGGTGCTGTTGCTGGAACTGCTCGAGGTATTCGAGGTTTAGCGGCACCGGCGGCCCCTCCTCCTCTTCTTTGGCGATCCACATGAGGGTCGTTTCGAGCACGAAGGTGTAACAAAAATACGCGGACTCGTAATTATCGTATTCTTCTTTGATGAAGTCGCCGATATTGACCGAGGTCTTGGCATCGTCGCCCACGGTCAACATCACCACCGGAATGATCTCTTGAAACTCGTTGAACTTCTCGATATCGGTGCCCAGTGCGAGGAGGATGAACGAGTAGTCCTGGAGTTTGAACGCGAGCGCTTCGGGGTTCTCGAAGAGGAAGAGATAGGTATACATCTCGTCGTAGAGACCGGTCTTCTTCCAGTGGTCGAGCTTCAGTCGTTCGTTCTCGAGCGCTAAGCTGAACGCGAGCGAGGATTTCTTGATCGAGATGGCGTAATCTCCCTCTTCGAGTGCGATCAGCGCTTCTTCCAGTGCGTCCCGCACCTGTGGGTTCTCGATGGTAAGATAGAGATTGAGTTCGTGAAATCGAAGTTGATAGATATTTCGAATAACGTTGCTGAGGAAGATGCGAACGAACCGATCGAAATCGCGGAGTTCTTCAACGGTGGGCAATCGCCCCTGTGAGCAGCTCTCGAGATAGACATCTTGAAGATTGAATATCTGCTTTTTTAGCGGCAGTCGTTTATCCGTCTCATCTTTATATTTAGGACTGCAGCGTTCCCATCGAGCTTTGGTCGTGTTCTCCGCGATCTCTTCAGGAGAAAATTTATAGTACATGGAAAGTGCATATAATGTTAGGTCGACGGTCTGTTTCAATCCACAGAGTCCGTGCAACCGACCGAATATATTGCCACTTTCGATAAACTCATGGCTCTTGAGGTATTCTTGCTTCGCGTAGGCGAAACAGGAAAGGATATGGCGTTCGTCCTTGGACTCGAGATTCGTACCTCGATCCCTCATTGGGCTCCCTAACAGTCACAGATTATATTAATGTATGGTGGTTGACAACAATGGTGTCTCCGTATGGGACGGTTTCCCACCGTCTCTCCGTGCGTTCTAGAGAAATGACACGATTGTGCCACCTTCACCTATATAGCGCTTACGGTCCTGACCCCCAAACTATTTATAGAACTGCAAGAAAGGGAGTGGTTCAGCTTTTTTCTCGGTTCGTTTCCCGGAGTTGCCCTATATAGCCCTTTCCCCTCGCCTCAGTAAACTATAAATAGTCGACAGTACTATCCATATAACAGTGTGATCCGGTTCAGGGAACCGTGTTATACTTATCTTCGGGAATAAAAACGCGCAGTAGGTGTATACTATGGCAGTATTAGCAGCAAACAAATCAGAGATCTTATTCGACGGTGAAAAGATTCACGGGGTAAAGGGCTTTACCTATAAAGTCTACAAAGACCGACAAGATGTCCGCGGTGTCGGCATGAACGAGCGCCTCGGCGTCGTTTATGGCCGGCTCCATGTGAAGGGCAAGATCCTCGTGCACTCGAACGCCGAACTATTGAACAAACACATGGATAACAGCACAAGCTTCCAGATCATCCTGTCGATCATGCAAGACTCCTATCCGGAAGGTCTCGGCCTCAAGCAGTTCACCTTTGACGGTTGCCATGTTGACGACCGCGAATTCCAGCTCGACAGCCATGGATATGCACTTACGACCTACACCTTCACTGCCGATCGTCTCCGTGAAGCGTAATTGAAAATCAACCGATGAGCCCAACGCTTTGGTCAATATTGATCTGAGGTGTCCTTTCGGTGGATAATAGTTCTCTGTTGTCCACCCTCTCCTTTCTTTCCATCTTTATTCCTTTTCTCTCCTCGTTCACTTGCCAACTCTGAACCGAACGGGATCCGTACGGCCTGTTCGGGGGTGGTTGTTTGTTGTTTCGTCCAATGCGCGAATCTGTCGAGATCCCAAATCGAAGTTCTTCCAGAGTATCAGGTTGCTCTGGGTCGGTTCCCTTCACGCTCAATAATCATACCCCAAGCCAAGGAGGATTATAATGGTACAACTTCAAGATGCTCTCCTCCAATCACATAAATTAAACAAATACGCACGATCACTTACTGCCGAAATGCAAAAACAAACCTCGGAGACGCTGGCGCCGCTTTCGAAGTTGCCGACTTTGAAGATGGCGACAGTTTTGCCGAAGGAGGCGAACGAGCAGTTGGCGCAGGCCAACTTGGTGAACTTTGTGCAAGAGAACAATTCGCATGTCTTTGCGCTCGCACACCACCAACGCATCCTCCAGGAGACCGGTCCTCAGCCCAGTTTAGCGTCGCCGCAGGGACCGGCGCAACCTCCGAGCGCTGCCGCGCAGACCGCACCGCGGCCTGATGTGGTCGAGCCGGACATGTCGATCAGCGTGCCTCATATCGAATCGTCCGAACCGGGACTCGATGTGGGAAAAGAGGTTTCGACACTGGCTGCAACCGGCGCTGGTGCCGCCGCGTCGTTCGATGCGGCCTCACCGGTAGATTATCTCTATAATGAACTAGAGACGCTCAAGAAAGAAATGGCGGAACTCCAGTCCCAGCTTCAAGATGTTCTTGCGGGCTCTGGCGGGGAAACACCGTCTGTGGGCGAAGAAACAGCACGCTCCAGCGCCCCCCCGACACCGATCTTGGCGTCTGCACTGGGCTCTCGTGGTCCCCGACCAGAATCGGTTGGCGATTTGGCCTCCTCGGCCTCGCCCGCAGCGGCTCCCGCCGTGGGCGACCTCGAGCGTGGTCCGGAGAGCGCCGTACCGAAAGTGGGTGCCGAGAAGCGATCCGAAGTAGGCGCGACCTTTGCGGCCATGGGTATGCTGTCGACGGCGCGTGACAAAGGCGGTCGTACGCTCCCCGCTCCCGAAACCCCCTCTCCGTCGAAAGTGAATGCTTCTCAGGCGGCGATCCCCGGTGGACACGTCTCCACGCCGGCAAAGAAGCCGTCGATGCTCTCAAAACTGTCGGGAGCTGGGCGTGCACCCGCGGGTGCACCCGGCCAACCCGGGATGGGTATGGGCGCGCCCGGCGCACAGCCGTCTGGCGGTATGTTCGCCGGTATGGCCGCCATGGGCATGCTCGGCGGCGCTGCCGCGGGCATGGGCATGATGGCGATGGGCGGCGGTATGGGTATGGGCCAACCGGCCGCACCCGCCGCTCCTGGTGGAATGGGTTTCGGCGCACCCGGTAGTACACCTGGTGCGGCGCAAGGGATGGGCTTTCCGATGCCTGGCATGGGCGGTCCGGCGCAGTCGCAACTTCAGCGTGAACGACAATTACTCCAACTTACCCCTGAAACACCGACCGCGGCACCGGGCGGCGAGGAAGTAGAAAAACTCGCACTTGCCGAACAGCCCGCTGCTGAGGAACCGGTCCCCGAGGCGATGCCAGAGATCGCCGCGGCCGAAGAGGCCCCCGGTCGATCGATGGCCCCGGTCATGATGGCCGGTGCAGCGATGGGCGCGCTCTATTCCGCTATGGCCTCGATCTCCTCGCCTGGACGCCCCACCGATATGGAGCCTCATGCGGAGACGACAGCGGAAGAGGCGATGCAGGATATCCAGGAGCAAGAGGTCGGTGGCTTGCCTGCGATCCGTCGGGAAGCGGCGGCCGGCGTCTCTCTCCCCAGTGTGGCGATCATCGATATGCTCAACAGCGCCTCGCTGACCAATCTGCGTTTGGCGGAGTCGCTGGGGAAGGCCGCATTCGTTCCGGTCCCGATCCCCGCCCCGCGCCAGACGAAGGAGCCGCTCCCGTCCGCGAGGGGCGAACCCACCGCAGCGGAGATCCCTCCAGAATTACTCCAACTTGAAGAAGGGTTCGACACAGCTGGCAAGGGCGTCTTACCCGCGATGGGTGGCGCGGCGTCAGCGGGTGCTATGGGTGCACTGGCCCAGGCATTATCCACCGGCGCGATGCTCGATTCGTTACAACGATCATTTCTCCCCTCTTTCTCACAGATCGCTCCGACGCAACCGCCGGTACCGCACGGAGCCAGTGCTGCACTTGGTGAGGAATCGGTCCGCGAACTCCCCCCGATCGAACCGGAGGGTGGTGCGCAACCGTCCGCCGAACAACTGGCCCGCTCACTCCCGTTTTTGGGCACGCTCAGCACGCTGCAGGCGGCCATGGGTCGGACCGCCGCCATCGCCGAACCGGCGCAAGTGCAACAGATGCCTACCCGCGCGCCGGTACCGGAGAGTGCGCCCGCGTCCGCTCG
>CAZSUE010000060.1:0-4525 GCA_964609045.1 uncultured archaeon
GTGATATCGATGCGTGCCACGGTATAGAGCCGTACCACGCCACTGGCGGGCACCTCAGACCATCCCTCTTCGCCGATCTCGACGAAGCAATGCTCGCAAAAGAGCCGCGGCGGCATATAGGTCCGTCCGCAGGATGGACAGGTGGTGGCGAGGAATGTGTCATGTTCCTTCAAGTGCTTGAAGAACCGATCGCCCGCCGTGCCGTGCATGTAGCGGTAATCGGCTTGCATATCGCCACACCAATGGAGCGGTGCGGTGGGGTCCGTGATCTTCTCGAGAAATGTCATGTTTAGTCGCCCTCCTCTATTGCTGCGGCCTCTTCATCGGTCAGCGGCCGGAAATACTTGATATCGGTGATGGCGCCGGTGCGCTCTTCTTCCGCTTTCCAGACCGCTTTCACATGCATCCCGATCTCGATATCGTCCGGGTCCATCTCGCCGAAATAGTGCATGATCCCGTGCATGGGCGACGCACCGTCGAGTTCGATGACGCCGATGAGGATCGGCTCCTCGATCCTATTGGCATCGGAATCGAGGTACGATTTCGAGAAGGTGTTGATCGTCCCGGTGTCCGGTATCTCGACCCATTCGTCGGTGGGCTTGTAACAATACTCGCAAAACATCCGCGGTGGTGCGATCACGCGCTTGCATTTCCTGCATTTGCGCGCGACGATCTTCCCATTCTTGAGCTCCTTGAGGAACCGGCTCATCGCCGGGCCGAGGGCCCAGGCGTATTGGACCTCCGGTTCCCACCAGGTGGTGGTCACTTCGCCGGACATGAACGCTTTCGTCGAGACATGCGTCCCGCGCGGGTTCTTCGGATACAGTTCCTTTGATTGTTCTTCTTCTGCCATACATCTCACCTCCGCGTTATTCAGCTCCTCATAACGATCACGGTCGACATCTGCATGATATCGCCCCAGGCTTGGCCAACCGCGGTGCGCGGGTCGCCGGGCACCTGTCGCTCGCCGGCCTTGCCCGAGAGCTGCCAGTAGAGCTCGCAGACCTTCTGGCCCATGGTCGCCGCGATGGGGTTGCCCACGCCGAGCAGCCCGCCGGACGGGCAGACCGGGAGGTCGCCGTCGCGCTGCGTCACGCCCTCGCGGGTGAGGGTCGGCGCCTCGCCCTTATCACAGAGGAGGAGCCCTTCCATATGATGCAGTTCCTTGTAATCGAACGGATCGTACGGTTCGGCGATATCGATCTCCTTGGGCGGGTTCTGGATGCGCGCCATACGGTACGCTTGCTTGGCCGACGCCGCAACATAGCGCGGGAAGTAGAGATCGCGGTTCGTCCACATCGTCGAGTCGATGTTCCAGCCGACACCGTCGATAAAGACCGGGTCGTCGGTAAACTCTCGCGCTTTCTCTTCGGAGCAGAAGATGAGCGCCGAGGCACCGTCCGACGGCGGCGAGATATCGAGCCGCTGGACCGGCCAGGCCATGACCTCTGAATTGAGCACATCGTCCACGGTGATGTTCGCATCCGGAAGCTGCGCGCAGGGATGACCCACGGCGTTCCGCTTGTTCTTGACCGCGACGCGTGCGATATCTTCTTTTTCGATCCCGTGCACGGTCATGTACCGGTTCATCTCCATGGCAAAGAGCCAGACGAGGTTCGGGTTCAGCGGTCGGTCGAGGATCGGGTCCCAGATATGCCGGAAGGCGGTCTGCGGATGCGGATGGCATGCGCTCATCTTCTCCTCTGTGACCACCATACAGGTGTCCGCCACGCCGGATGCGACATGCCACCATCCCGCGATGGGCGCAAAGACGCCGGTGCCGCCGCCGTTGAATACCCGGACATAGGGTTTGTTCGTAGCGCCGGCACCGTCGAGGAGGTTCTCGCCCTTCTTATGGATGCCGTCGAACGCGTCCGGTGCGGAGCCCATGACCACCATATCGAGCTGATCGCGGTCGATCTCCGCTTCTTCCATGGCCATCTTCGATGCGAGGAACGATAATTCTTTTCCGGTTTCGTTGAGCCTGCGGCGGAACATGGTCATGCCCGCGCCGATGACTGCTACTCGTTGTGACAAGTTCACACCTCCATGATCGAGACAGCGCCGCTTGCAGTGGGCAGTCCGCGCCATGCCATGGCGAGGCCGCGTTCTGCGTCGACTTGGTTCTTGCCCGCATGACCGCGCAGTTGAAGGACGATCTCCAGTGCGCGATGGAGCCCGGTGGCCTCGTAGAGGTTCCCGACCCCGAGCGAGCCGCCGGAGAGATTCGTCGGCGTCCGCCCGTCGCGGCCGAGGTCGCCGTCGAGGAGGTCCTGCGCCGCCTCGCATGGCGTCGCGAGCCCGAGCGCTTCGAGATGGAGCAGCTCTTTGAACGCGAACCGATCGTCGATCTCGGCGACTTCGATCTGTTTCTTCGGATTGGTCACACCCGCCATCTTGTACGCCATCTGCGCCGCTTGGGTCGCGTACCCGGCGAAGTTCCGCCGCGTCTCGATCCAGGGCGTCTCCGAGGCGTATCCGAAGCCAGAGAGCCAGACCGGGTCGTTCGGGCACTCGTGCGCCGCTTCTTCCGACGCGAGCACGAAACAGACGGCACCGTCGACATTGGGCGCGATCTCGAGCCGCTTGAGCGGGTCGAAGAGGTATTCGGACTCCATGACATCGTCCACGGTCACATTGGCTTCGTACGCCGCGCGCGGATTAGCGAACGCGTGGAGCTTGTTCGTTGCAACCACTGCGGCGCAATCCTCCTCACTGACCCGTGCGCTGTCGAGGTAGTGGCGCATCTCGAGCCCGGCGAGGAAGTGCGGGTGAACCCGCGGTTTACCACTCGGCTCGCCGATCTTCGGCTTCTTGCCCTCGGGGTACGCGGGCGATCCGGCGTAGTGCTGTCGTTCGTACGAACCGGTGACTGGCTTCGCCCACACCGGATCGAACGCGTGAAGTGCGACATCGCCCCATGTCAATAGATCGGATATCTTACTGTGCGCTTCTACGGCGACGACGTCGTAGAGGCCGGACTTGATCTGCATATAGGCGTTCGCGAGCCCATAGAGCCCGTCACCGCAGACCGTACAGCACGGCCGAAGCGTCGCACCGATCTGGTCGGGCACGAACTCGTCGAAGATCGAGAACCCTTCCCAGAAGTCTTCCGCACAGGTGATGAAGCTGTCCACATCTTTCCGTACATCGATCTCTGCATCCATATAAGCGCGTTGGCAGGCTTCGAACATCAACTCTTTCCAGCCCGAACCGGGCGAGATCGAGTCGAAATTCGTATGGCCAACGCCAATTATTCCAACTCTGTGTGTCATAGCTATCCCCATACGAGGTAATGCGATATATTGTGATTCTCGGAACACGGCGCCCGTGGAGACCGTTCTGAGGCGTATATGTGCTGAAAATGTCACCTCTCGGTCGATCCTGCGCTCAATGATCGGTATCCTCAAATCGCATATCGGGCATAGCGAGGTTGCTATTTAAGAATTACTATGATAGGTAGTAATAGATCGCCGGAGGAGCGCAGAGAGTGCGGGGCGATGTTGGCCCTGTCGGTGTAGATATTGGCGATGATTCGGTGCAGATGGAGCGTGGTGAACGCCTCGTCGACGATGAGCCAAGGCTTCGGTCATATCGCCCCGGTTCCAGTAGGGTCGTCGGAGCCAAAAGCCCGGTTCCGCACGCCATGCGCGCCGATTTACCGCCATGAGCCCGATAACGCCCTAGACAATATTCTCATGTAGGCTCCGTACTATGATGGCAAATGTGAACGCCTCCCTCCGTTCTGCGCGTTCCTACGCCTGCTGGATGAACTCGAGTGCGACATCGCACGCGATTGGGTGGGCATGGATAGGCATGGATAGGGGATATCCAGTGCCCGTTTCGAGACCTCACGCTCACGATCGCGGACAAGTTCGCATACCGTATATCTATTCGGCGTCCACCGCAGCGAGTGGTCGGAGGATTCGATAGAAGAGGCCATGCGGCGGCGCCTCTCGGCATCGATCCTATAGTGATCGTATAAGAATGAATTGCTGGGAAAATGGATCCGGTTCCAGCTTCAGCTGGAACGGTGCGAAGGGTCTCTCAGAACGCTCCCCATTGCCGGTACCTCCCGTTCATCGGGTGAGCGCCGATACGCTACATCGCGCTGGCACGCGCCGCATTGGACCGAAAAAATCTGAGCCGCTGATCGGGGCCGTCGATCCTTGCGCGGTCTCAATCTCCACCGCCGGCATAGCGTAACGGACCTTCACGACCGCAGTTGGGACAGACCACCGTATCGGGCGGGTTCGATTTCGAGATCTTGAGCACGCTTCCACACCGCGAACAGGTCACATCGAATGTTTCCTCAACCTCGGGTTCCTTCTTCTTCCATGGCCAGTTGATCATGTGAATTCTGCCTCCAGACGACGATACGCCCTTGTACACAGGAGGTATTCATTAATAAGCCTTAAAGATACCGGTCGCTGGCTCCGATATTGCGTTCTGCACGGCGCGAGAGACGACGAGGGCGTGCTCCGCATCGCTCAGAGCGGCGCGAACCGTGCGGTGAAATGGCGGA
>CAZSUE010000060.1:4535-13038 GCA_964609045.1 uncultured archaeon
TAATTTTGAGCCCCTGGATCTGTTCCTTGCGCTCGAGGAGCGATGCGAACTTCTCGAGCACATAGTCGATCTGGCTCTGGGTATAGACCCGGCGCGGGATGGCGAGCCGGACGAGGTCCATCTCTGCGGGCACCTCCTCGCCGGTCTCGGCATCGCGGTGTCCGAACATCACCGAGCCGATCTCCACGGCGCGGATACCGCCCTCGATATAGAGCTCAACGGTGAGCGACTGCGCAGGGAACTCTTGCGCCGGGATATGCGAGAGGAGCGATCGCGCGTCGATATAGATCGCGTGCCCGCCGGGCGGGCGGATGATCGGCACGCCCATTGCGAGCAATTTTTCGCCGAGGTATGAGGTGGACCGGATCCGATAGCGCAGATAATCCTCGCGGATCGCTTCGCGCAGCCCGGTGGCGATGGCGTCGAGGTCGCGGCCGGCGAGACCGCCGTAGGTGGGGAAGCCCTCGGTGAGGATGAGGAGGTTCATCTCTTCGCGCGCGAGGAATTCGTCGTTGGTGCAGAGGAACCCGCCGATGTTCGCGATCCCGTCCTTCTTGGCCGACATGGTGCAGCCGTCGGCATAGGAGAACATCTCGCGACAGATATCGATGATCGCGTGGTCCTCGTAGCCCTCTTCGCGCAGTTTGATGAAATATGCGTTCTCTGCGAACCGGCAGGCGTCGATATAGAGCGGGATACCGTACGGCTCGATCGTCTCCTTCACGGCGCGAATATTTGCGAGTGACACCGGCTGGCCGCCGCCGGAGTTGTTCGTCACCGTGAGCATGACCATGGGGATACGGTCTGCCCCCTCCTCCTCGAGCAGCCGCTCGAGCGCATCGATATCCATATTGCCCTTGAACGGGTGCTCGCGCTCCGGGATACGCCCCTCCGCGATCACGAGATCGAGCGGCTTGCCGCCCACATAATCGATATTGGCGCGAGTGGTATCGAAATGTGTATTGTTCGGGACGATGTCGCCCTCTCTGACCATCACATTGAAGAGGATACGCTCGGCGGCACGGCCCTGGTGGGTCGGGATGATATATTTGAACCCGAAGATATTCTTGATCGACTCCTCGAACCGGTAGAACGACGCGCTCCCCGCATAGGACTCGTCGCCGCGCATCATCGCCGCCCATTGGTCGGAGCTCATGGCGTTGGTGCCGGAATCGGTGAGGAGGTCGATGATCACATCCACCGCCTTGAGAAAGAAGACATTATAGTGCGCCGCCTCGATCAGCTCACGGCGCTCCTCGACAGTGGTCATTTTGATCGGTTCTACCATCTTAATCTTGAACGGCTCGATTATGACGCTCATGATCGTTCACTCCAATAACGAAACTATACTATGGCAATGTCAAGTCGACGTGAGCGGATAGACCGACGGACGCCGTATCCTCGCCCGTGGCCGTGGCAGGAGAAGTGATCGTGCTCCGTCGAGCCGGACGGGGACTTAGGCGCCTCTGTCGGTATCTGCCGCAGCGGTCGGGTACTCTTCACCGCAATGGTAGCATTCGGTTGAGACACGAAGGTTGAGGTAGCCGCCGCAGTTCGGGCATTTGACGATGGAATGGACCACGCCGGGGATATCCGGTATCACCCGCAGCTTCGTTGCATTGGGGTCGCGCCCACGCGCCCGTTCCGGTAGCTTCAGCGTCTCGAGATGGTTCTCGACCGGTTGAGCGCTCTCCACCCCGCCCTCAGCGCCGGGTCGCCGCCGCCAACCACCTGCCTCACCTCCTGCCGTTCGCCCTGCCTCCGCTCGGCTTTCCGAACTCGCACTCACCCGTTCGGTCTCGCTCCGCAGCTCCTCTTCGCGATCCTTCTTGGCGCGGCGCGTCCGCCAGCTCGTACGGTAGATCGGTGCCATGGCGCTTGGACAGTAGCAGTAGCGTCTAATAAAGATTTGTATTTGAAGAAGACACTGGGGATTCGGGGTTGGGGGTTGGAGAAACCATTGGGGTTAGGGGACGGGGTATGATAATTGAATGGATCGGCGCTCGAACGGTTCGAAGTAAATCTTATACGACGCCACGGCGGTCCTCTCACTATGCCAGAGAGAGACGACCATCGTAAGGGAACCAGCGCGTACGACAGCGATAGTGAAGAGAAGACCCCCCTACCGCAAACAGACGAAAAATGGCGTGAAAGGCTCCCGCACGATGCGTACCGTATCCTCCGCCAGCGTGGGACCGAGCGTCCGTTTTCCGGCCGATACCTCGATGAGAAGGGCGGCGGTATCTACCGCTGTATCGGGTGCGGCGCGCCGCTCTTCCCCGCGGAAGCGAAGTTCGATTCCGGCTCCGGCTGGCCGAGCTTCTATGAGCCGGTGGCAGAGGAGCGCCTCGCGCTGCAAAGCGACCACCGTATCGGGCGGACACGGACGGAGGTGCTCTGTGCGCGGTGTCGGGGCCACCTCGGGCATGTGTTCGATGACGGGCCCGAACCCACCGGGAAACGATACTGTATCAATTCTGTAGCACTGACCCTCGACCGGGACGAGGACGAGGACGAGGACGATTGAAGATGGATCGGGGCAGTGTAATGCCCCACTTGCCCATATCGCGCTCTTGTCCGTGCGCAACCTTAATATGAAAATGTTCCTATGCTCCGCTCCGCGGCGAAACGGAACGCGATCGTTCCCGTTCTTCAACCCCGTCAGGTGTTCATGATGAAAGTGTGTCCGAATTGCTCGTATGAGAACGACTCGAGCGCGAAATTCTGTAAAAAATGCGGTACCAATCTCGATACCGAGAGCGGCGAAAGAGCCGAACCCTCAGCCTCAGCCGATCAGTGCCCGAGCTGCGGGTACCAGAACGACAGTTCGGCACGCTTTTGTAAAAAATGTGGCACCAAGCTCTCGTCGGACGACGCGAAGGCCAAAGAGGAGCGCAAGCGCAAAGCGGCCGATGCGGCAAAACAAAAGGCGAAGGAAGAGGAGCGCAAGCGAAAGGCGGCCGATGCGGCGAAACGGAAGGCGGAGGAAGAGGAGCGCAAGCGAAAGGCGGCAGCGGAGGTGGAGGCGGAGGCAGAGAAACTGAAAAAGAAGAAGGGTGAGACCGTGACATGTGCGGTGCTCGATTACCCACAGATCGAAGCGACGAAGATCGTCTCGAAGATGCTCGAAGGCTCATTATTCAAGAAGGCGGAGGAGATCGCGCGCGCAAAACTCAAATATCTCCCGCTCTGGAAGGTCGCATGCAAAGTGAAGAAAGGCGGGTTCTTTTCTAAAAAGGTCGAGGAGATCGACAATCTCTATTATAACGCACTCAACGGGAAACTCTATCATCTCGGTAAGGACAAGATCGTTTTCGATAATATTGTGCGCAAGAAGATCGGGAAGATCAGCGACCTCGACGACGAGGCGAAGTTCGAGCAAAAACTGAAGAACGATCTCCCGAAGTCGGCGCTGAAAACGCGTACCAAGGTCAAGACCATCCGTCAGCGGGTCGAGAATATGTTCGGCGTCAAGGCGGAATCGGTGGAAACGGTGCTTCTCCCCATCTGGGAGTTCAAGATCAAGCATCTCGAGAAACGCGCTTCGCGCACCGTCTACCTCGACGGTGTCTTCGGTCGCGAGTACCTCGACAATCCGTTCAAAAGATCGTAACCGGCATTGGCCCAGCGGCCGTTCCTATCAGTACAAACTGCAACGGAGCCCCGCGGCCAGCGCTCGCAGCCGGTCTCTCGCCGATCTCGTCCCGGTCTCTCCCCCCACACGGGGTCTGGGTCGCCTCACATCTCCGGGCCCCGTCCGGGCCCCGTCCGGGCCCCGTCCGAGCCCCGTCCGAGCCCCCGAGCGAGCGGGTGACCAAATATTTATTGAACTGGATAGATAATAGTCACCTCGACATCCACCGTTGCCCACCCCTCACCGTTCGACTTGCGGTCGTATCGTGGAAGTGGTTATTATGCAGACCCGCACCAAACAGCTCGTCGCCGTTATCGTTATTGCCGGATTGATCCTCACCGCCGTCATTACCTTCAGCATCCGCCAGCGAGAGGCGGCGCCGCGCGCAGATATGAGCGACCTTCTCGGTTCGCGATCGGTCCGCGCCGCACCCGCTCCGGAGGCGACGATGGTCGCGCTCGGTGAGCCGTATCTCACGCTCGCCGCTACGCCGGTGACGATGTACTATTCGGAAGACGCCGAGCTCACCGCCGCACCGCTCCTCATCAGCGGCCCTAACGACGAGACGCCGGAAGCGGGCGCATCGAAGGCGCCGGCGCGGTTTCTCGAGGCGTACGGTGCCGAGCCGACGCTGACCCTGGGCGACCCCACCGCGAACGACACGAGCGGTAACGACCAAACGGCCGATGCGGCGCGATTGGAGCGGACGACCGTTGAATTGGCGCGACAGTACTGGCAACGCGCCGACGGCGCGATACTCGTCGAGCCGACCCAACAGGGGTACGAACTGGCGATCAATACCGTTCCCATCGCCTCCTACCTCAATATACCGGTGATCGTCACCGCCGAGCAAAGTCCGAGGGTCACCGACGCGCTCGCCGCACTCGAGGTGGAATACACCATCGTCTGCGGCGACCTCCCCGGCTATGGACGGGTCTGGCCCATGGAGAACACGACGAACCCCCGCGCGATCATCGCCACCGGTGTGGCCGATCCCAGCAACACACCGCGAGCGCTCCTCGGCGACCGCATGGGAGAAAACGCGAGCTATATCGCCGTGGCGAACCCGTCCGACATCGTTCTTCCGAAGGTCGTCGACCGGTTCACCAAGACCTTTAGCGGCACGGTCACCTCCTCCGATACCGGCTCGACATCGTTCCCCACCTCATCTGCGGACGCGCCGACCAACTACCTCACCATTCCCGAGGATTACCGATATGCGCGCGTGACGGTCGATAGCACGGTAGCTACCGTGGAACCGACCCTCTGGCCCGGTTCGCCACAGGACCACGGCGAGCGCTCCTATGTCTATTTCGGGACGGACCACGATCGCGACGGGGCCATGACGCAAGATGAGGACAGTCCGGAGGATCGGCTCCATTTCATGGTGCCCTCGCTCGGTTATGCATACGAGATGATCGATGGGACTGTCAATTGCATCGGTCACGCCGATTTCCCGATCTTCAATTCCACCGGCGAGAAGTGTGTCCAGATCAAAGCGACCCTCGATCAAAAACCGGTGGATCAATTCCCCGGATACGGCCCGGGCACAGCTGCGGACGCACGTGCATCCAGTACCTCTTTTTCCATCGAAGTGACCGTGGAAAAGCTCGAGTCGTATCATTATCCGCGAATGCCGTATGCGTCCTCGCTCGCGCCCTATCTCGCGGCGTTCCGGCGCGGTGTGGTCCTCGCAGAGAGCGACTTCACGCTGCACAACGAGACCTTCGCAAGTCATCCGAACAGTGGCGACCCGGCGGTGAACTTCGACCTCTATCCGCGTATCAACCACCGCGCCGCGGTGGTCAAAGATCGGTTGAACGCATTGCTCGCATCGATCGCCGGGATGGGCGATGCCAACCCTACCACGCTTGCAACGCATTATGGCGCCATGGCACCGGACGCGTTCTGCGTCGGCATCGTCGCCGATACGAACATGGTGCCATGGTATTATTACCACAACACCGGCCAGGTCGATTACGGCGAGTCGGAAGGATACCACACACCGTCGGATAACGGCTATGCGGATATCGATCTCGACCTCGCCAACGCACCCTACGACCGCGACGGGTCGCACCCGTCCATGGAGCTGGCGGTCGGGAGGATCACCGGTTGGGACGCGCAGGACACCTCCGCGCTCCTCGCACGGACCTTCTTCTACGATCGGATCGTCGGTGCGTTCGCCGGCCAGGAGGGTGCGAAGTGGACCGACTCCGCCATGACCACGCACGGGGACGCGATACCGGTGGAATCGGCGAAGACGGTAACGGAGAAGCTCGACGAGGCGTTCGACCGCGCCGGGTTCACCGTCAATTCGTTCCACGATCTCGCACGGTCGGATTCCAAGCTCTCATCCGCGGTCTACGAGCGATCGAACCTCATCTTCGAATGCGCGCACGGGTACTATTACTGGTACGTCCCACCCGGCTACAAGGCCACTGGCCCCGGCGGCGGGTTTCACGTCGCCAATGTCAAGAATATGGAGTTCGGACCCTCGGTGCTCTACGCCTCGTCCTGCGTCACCGGCAAGATCGACGGGATACCACACACCAACGCGCTCTCCCAGGCGTTCCTCCATTCGGGGATGAACACCTATGTCGGCGCGTCGCGGCTCTCATGGGGCGGCGCCGTCCCCCTCCCCGATGCCGAGTCGGGCGAGATCCTCGGCGGGTATCTCGGGCAGCTCTTCTACGGCTACCTTACTGGGTATATCTACAACAAGGACGGCGGTCTTATCGAGGAGGGCCACGGCGACCTCACCGTGGGCCAAGCGCTGATACTGGCCAAGAATAAGTATATATCGCGATACCCGCCGGACGACGGGGGTCCGGATTCCGATACGGTGGAGGAGTTCAATATCTTCGGCGATCCCGCGTTCAACCCGTACGAGCCGAACCACGACGGATGAAGGTACGAGCGCCACCTCGCCACCTCTCGTCACCCTCGCCTCACCTCGGCGTCGACCGAACACCCAGCATTTGAGATGGTCGCGAGACGCCGCGACGATGCGAAAGTGCTTCGCAGCCGCGAGCTTCGCTTTCGTCTCAGACCCACATCCTCGCCAGATCGTTCTCGACTCGAAACCCATCTCCGACATGCGTGAACTTGAACCAGACCGAACCGAACCAGACCGAACCGAACCGAACGCTCGCGACCACTTTTATACCCAGACGCACATGATGGAGGTATGGATGCATGGATCTGCCGCCGGTGCGATCGCGTGGCGTTCGAGCCCTATTGTGGTCGCTGTCGACGGTTCCTCGCGCATTCTCGCACGCGTCGCGTCCATATCCCGCTGGGCGACAGTGAGGATGAGGTGCATGGGCAGATGAAGGCGCGGGGGACGCTCCTCGTTGCCCGGACACTCCACTGGCCGTTCGCGTTCGAGGCGGAGATCGGGCCGCCGTTCGCACGCGCCGTGGTTGACGGGGTGGTGTGGAACCCGCGCTATGCGGCTGATCCGGCAGCGTTCACGCGGTCGGCTGCGGCGCTGGCCGCCGAGAGTGCTGCCGACGATGCGAACGATGCGATCGCGCCCGATCGATGCGCCGGTATCGTGGTCGAGGCGTTTTCTACAAGTCCGGGGTCGAGCGCCGCGATCGAAACGCGAACCGTGCTCCTCTCCGATCTCGGGTTCGCCACACTCTGGCTCTGTGCGGAGCCATCGACGGTGGCTGCGGCGCCAAAACGCTACGGCGGCGAGTACCGCACCGTCCCGCGCCTCGGGCGTACCATTGCGGCGATGTACGATGCGTTCGGCGCAGCGTCGGTCTATACCTGGTCTCCTGAACGCGGATTCGGCTGCCACCGGCTCATGCCGCCGCGATGGCTGCCGAACGCGCCCGAAACGCTCATGTGCTGCAGTTCGGTCTATCACCGCTCGCTCCAGCGCTTTTGCGAGGCGTCGATCCATGTCACGAACGGGCGACTTCTCTATTATCCGTTCGGCGTGCCAAAAAGCGCGTGAACAATGGCCGACCGGTACGATCCGGATCTGGATGAAAAGTGCTGACAGATCGTCCTATTGTTCGGTGTTGGTATGGTGCTCACCCCTGGGGCGGCCGGCGTCGCTGTTGCTGCTGGTACGCCTCTTGTGGGTAGCCGGGGTGCGGTTGAGGTTGTTGAGGTTGTTGTGGCGGCTGTTGGTATTGCTGCGGCGGGGGATGCTGGGGCGGGTAACCGCTTTGCGTATAGCCCGGTTGCTGCTGCGGTTGCGGTTGTTGCGATGGGGAGCCGCTGGGCGGTTGTTGCTGTGGCGGGGGGTACGGTTGTTGTTGTGGCGGGTATTGCTGTTGCTGTTGCTGATACTGTGGCGGCTGTTGCGGTTGTTGTTGCTGATACTGCGAGTATTGAGCGGACATCGGTGGTGCGGGTTGTTGCGCGGTTGGTTGTTTGTATCCCGACGGTTGCCCCTGCGGCGCGCGCGTCGAGCTGAAGGGGCTGGTTTCGGGCTGGGCGGAAGTTGTAGGCGCACCGCGTTGCTTCTTTGGGCGCATTTTCGATGTGCTTTTCAGCGGCGTCATGATGAACGCACTTACGGCGGCGACACCGGCGAGTGCTGCACCGACGATCATCAGGAACCACCCGGTCGTCGCGCCCCAATGCGACTCGGTACTAAACTGGACTCCCATATATTCCTCACTATATTGATCGCTTCCAAAGAACGAGTCGCCCGGGTTCTCGCCCTCTGCCATATCCAAGCCGGAGTCGACCTCGCCCATATCCTCTTCGTATGCGCTGGGGAAGGTCGCCATCATACTGAGCGGTGCGACGATGATCACCACGGCGGCGGCGATACCGACGATGGCGGCGAGCTTCTTTGGGATGCGATCGAATCCGGAAAGGAGTACGAGGCCGACGAACGCGATG
>CAZSUE010000061.1:0-5497 GCA_964609045.1 uncultured archaeon
ACGACGACGCGGTCACCAATACGTTTTGTGAAGAGATACTCCGCATCGACACCGCCCAGACCACACTCGACCAGCCCCTCGGTGACTTTGCATACGGTACCGACGAAGACGACGTCGCGCACGGGATGGTGCTCACGCTCGACCCGCTCACCGTCGATCGAGCCGACACCGTCGCACCCGATCCAGCCGCATCGAGCGTGTTCCAGTCCGGCCACGGGGTGCGCTACGCGGACGCATCGCAGAACTCGCAGATATTCTTCATGCCGTGGAAGTTCTCCAATATCCAGGAGAACACTTCGAACGGGACGCGGGGCGAGAGCCCAACGCGAGCGCACTCAGCGGCGGATACGAACGGGACCCGCGATGGCGGCGACGAGAGTATAATTGGAAGCGGTACGCGTGCAACTCGGTCTGGTGGTCCGTTCTCGTCACTATTGAGCGACGATTTCGATGCCACAAATGGTGGGTGGAACACTGGAGGTACAGGTACACCGGAATGGGAATGGGGTGCTCCCACATGGGGCAACGATTATTCCGGCTCCGGCAAACTCTGGGCAACCGATGTTGCGGGTACCACTACCAGCGTCTTTACCGAGGACTTCGAGAGCGGCGGCGCTGGCTGGAGCACATGGACCGGCACCGGAACGAACGAATGGGAGACCGGCGCTCCGGATTGGGGAGCTGCTCATGGCGGCTCCAATTGTGCAGGGACCGACCTCGTAGATATGGGTTCGATCGAAATTTTCAGCGACGATTTCTCAGACTCAAATTGGGACTCAGACCCATCTTGGACCTTTTGGGATCCAGACTCCAGAGGCTCGGCCGATATCGTGAACTCTGGCACGAATCCTGCTGTCTCGCTCAGCGGTAATCCTGGTGGCGGGAACTGGGAAGAGATGTCGCTGAGTTCGCCGGAGCTGACCGACTTTACCGATGGTACACTCACATTCAGTTATCGTCTGAACTCATTTGAGAATGATGAGGCCGCTGAGGTCGGGTTATGGGATGGGGGTTCCTGGTATACTCTATGGGCTAAAGGTGATGACGATGATGACGGTTCATGGCAAACTGAATCGATCGATCTCTCCCCATGGAATTCGATCACGGCAGGCAACTGCTATTTAGAATTCTACCTCTACTGTAATCACGATAGTGATGTCTTTCAGTTCGACGATGTGTTAATTACCGGCCCCGATGACGACGACTATGAAATGTCGACCGACCAAGCGTATGAATATTCGGGGATCGATCTTTCATCGTATGCTGGCGCGAGCCTCAGCTTCTGGTATAAGCTCAACTTCGACGCCTCCGGCGGTGATACTGCATATGCTGAAATCTATGACGGCTCCAGTTGGAACGAGGTATGGTCCTCGACTGTGGACCAGTCGACATGGACCGAGGCCAATGTCGACATCTCCAGTTATGTCGATGCGAACTCCGGTATACGGTTCAGGCTGGACAGCGATGGCACAAACCAAGCGAATGGCCTCTATATCGACGATATTGAGATTGAAGGCATAACATCGTATGCGTACTACGAAACAGGGACCGATCAGTGGGTTAAATCACCCGCCATCGCGCTATCGGGTAGTAGAGAATATCTATTGTCGTTCCAACACCGCCTCGACAGCGACGATACAGGCGACGTCGCCTATCTCGAAGTGTCATCCCAGAGCGATTTCAGCTCGAACGTCGCAACTTTGGCCACCTATACCGGTTCAGTACACGATTGGACGGCGGTTGAGGACCTCGCCATCCCGGAGAGCTATTACGGTGACGACATCTATATACGGTATCGGTTCGAGAGCGACGCTGATGCAACTGTCGGTCGTGGCTGGTATATCGACGAGGTCGAAGTCACCGGCTTGGATTATATCTTCTACGACGATTTCGAGAATGACACCGTCGGACAAATCCCCTCAGCAGGCACGCCGAACCCCTGGTCGGCGAATGTGAACGCCGGAACGGTCGAGGTCGTCGGAACTGGATCGACCGATAGCGGTCTCGTCGCACATTGGAAACTCGATGAGACGAGCGGGACCACTGCAGCGGACGAACTGGGCAACCATGACGGAACGCTCATGAATATGGCGGGAACTGAATGGGAGGATGGCAAGATCGACGGGGCGCTCGATCTTGAGAGTAGTGGCCCTGATTATATCGATACCGGCAGGTGGGATCTGAGTGGGAACCAAACCACGCTTTCCGCATGGTTCAAAGCGGAGAGTTTCGGAAGCGACCCACGCATTCTCAGTAAAGCCGACGGCTCACCGGAGGACGATCATTGGTTCATGCTCGGACTCGATGACCAATCCTCGACCAGTGCACTCTGTCGGTTCCGTATAAAGACCGGAACGGATACCGAGACACTTGCTGCAGGGACTGTCGGGGTCGATGAATGGTATCACATCGCGGCAGTCTATGATGGTGACGAGATGATCCTCTACCGGAACGGGGAGGAGGTTGGCCGACGCGATAAAAGCATCGACGGGACCATCGCCCAGGACGATACCGTGAATGTATGGATCGGGCAGAACCCCAACTCGTATGGACCGTTCGACGGACTGCTCGACGATATCCGCGTCTATGACCGCGCGCTCGATGAGGATCAGATCTTCGATATTTATTCCCAATGCCTCGATCATCCCGTCGCGTACTGGAAGCTCGATGAGACGAGCGGCGATACGGCCAGCGATTCCTCCGGGAACGGATATGACGGGACACGGCACAATATGGAGGATGGCGATTGGACCGACGGCGCTCTGGACGGCGCACTCGAATTCGATGGGAATAACGAATACGTCGAGACCGGTAAAACGGCGTCCGAACTTGGTATCGGCGGGGATGCGGCCAAGACGGTGACCGCATGGGTCTATACGAAGGGGTTCAACCGTGGTGGCATATTCGAAATGGGCGATGAAGACACTGGAGAGGACTTTTCATTGCGTACGCGAACAAGTGACAACCAATGGCGGACGCAGTTCTGGGGCACGGATATCGACTTTACTTATGAGTCGATCGATAGATGGGTCCATTTTGCGGTGGTCTATGACGGAACCGACGCGCGGGTCTATGCCGACGGAAACGAAGTGGCCTCAGACACGCTATCGTTGAACACCGCCGATGATAAGACTTTCAGGATCGGACAATGGCGCAACGATTATTTCGATGGGATTATCGACGATGTTTCGATATACGACCATGCTCTTACCGAGGCGGCGGTCGAACAACTCTTCTACCGGTCGCTCGACGACCCCGAAGGATATTGGAAATTCGATGACGGGAGCGGGACCATCGCTGTCGATTCGTCAGGAAATGGAATTGACGGCACCTTGACAAACATGGAGCCAGCGAACGATTGGACCACCGGCATCTACGGCGGTGCCTTGGACTTCGACGGCGATAGTGATGATGACCGCGTCGATATCCCATTCGGCAACGGGATCAACCCCGCAACACAATCGCTGACCTACACGCTCTGGGCACGGACGGATGAACCCAGCAATGACGCCGTCTGTTTGGTTCAAGGAGATTGGGACGATAATCATCGCGGGTATATAGGAATAAGCGGCGGAGATTGGGGTATTGGGATCCAAGACAGTCCTTTTTCAGCGGGGTCGGGCGTTGCAGCCGACACCGATTGGCATTTCCTCGCACTCGTCTTCGACGGCTCCGATGCGACATTATATATTGACGGGAATAGTGAGGATGCGAAGTCATATAATTCCTATACCTTCAACCGCGATCTCACCATCGGTTCTTGTGATCCGTATGCTGATGATTATGATTGGGACGGTCAGATCGATGATGTACGGGTCTATACCCAAGCGCTCACCGCCGACGCCATCGCAGAACTCTTCACCACCACACCACCAACGATGAGTAGGAACTATGTCAATATGCAAGGTGCGGGTCCCAACGAGCTGATCCTCGACTGTAATAAGACCTCGGAGATCGGTGATGGCGAGCTCTATGTCAATTCCTATCTCTACTTCAATTACGCTACCGATAATTGGGAGCCGAACGAGGACTGGATCAGTGTCTATCTCGACCTGAAAGGCAACGGGAACTGGCAAAAGGTCTGGGACACCGTCGACGCGGACGATGATGGAACCATCGATTTTACGGGCGAAGCGGTACCTGGTGATTCAGGTCTGTTCAGTGTCTACCTCGGCTATATCGAGAAATCCACCAGGATCAAGATCGTCGAGGACGGCACCGCCGCGGACGATGCGTTCCTCTTCGACGATTACCTCCTCTATGGCGAGCTCGCCGGCGGCGGACCCGGCGGGCCCGGCGGCGAGACCGAGCCGCCGCTATTCGACGGCGTCGATCATGCCGAGAATACCGGCACCGGTACGACCCTCAAGATCTACTGGAACGATACCACCGATACCGGCACCGGCGACAGCAACCCGGTGCGGTACAAGATCTATCGGAATACGACCGCCGATGCGGGCGTCATCCTCGGCAATCTCGTCGGGCTCGATGTCGACGGCTCGCCCTATACCGACACCGGCCTCGCCGAGAACACGACCTATCACTATATCGTTCACGCCATCGACGACGCCAACAACGAGAATGTCGCCACCAATACGATAGCCAGCGCAACGCCCATGTCGCCGCCCATCTTCGCCGGTGCCACCGCTGCGGTCGATAACAGCACCGGCGGCGCCGTCAATATTTCGTGGTCCGCGGCGGACGACAGTGCCAACGGTTCATCCACGCCCATCACCTACCATATCTATTATGCGCTCCAGGAGGATCCCGCTGCGATACTTGCGAACCATTCAGGGTCGATCACCGACCGGACCTGGTATGTTGCGTCCTATCTTCCCTCCAATTTCGAGACCTACTACTTCATCGTCCGCGCCGCAGACGCCGCGGGCAATACTGATTCGAATACGGCTATCGTCAACGCGACCCCCACTACCGGCGACCCCACACCGCCGAACTTCGCCGGGCTCGAGACCGTGACCGATCCCGGTACCGGCGACGAACTCACGCTCTCATGGACCGCCGTGAACGATACCGCCACCGGCGGGTCCAACCCCGTCCGATATATCGTCTATCGCAACACCACCGCGGGCTTCACCCCCGGCGAGGACAGCCTCGTCGCGTTCGGCATCGCGGGCGACTCCTATACCGACTCCGGACTGACCGCCGGCGACACCTATTATTATATCGTGCGCGCCGTCGATTCCGCTGGCAACCGCGACTCCAACACCGTCGAACGCTCCTCCACACCACAGGATAACACGCCGCCGACATTTGCCGGTCTCCAATCCGCTACCGGCATCTACGAAGCTGTCGAGCTGACCTGGAGCGCCGCAAGCGATCCGAGCACGCCGATTACCTACTTTGTCTATTACGCCACCGACCCCGCGACACTCCCCGCCATGCCGCAGCTAACGACGGAAAACTCGAACGGTATCACCGTCTCCGGGCTCACCAACGGCCAGACCTACTATTTCCGCGTGCGGGCGGTGGACGACGC